>DASWQK010000048.1:0-9923 GCA_036403735.1 Pyrinomonadaceae bacterium | reverse complement strand
TTGTTAAGAGAAGTAGAGGGATAGAAATGTTGCCCGCTTGCGGATTTCGTGACGGAAAAGTTGGATTAGCGCGAAATCCATTTTGGCAGAAAAGCATTAGAACTTCGCAATCAGACCAACCCGCACCGCGCGTGGCGAACCAGGAGAGATGTTCTTGTTATTATCTGCGTTTAGATAATGGGTCTTATTGAACGTAACGTCCCTGAGGGTGAGTTCGAGTGTTAGAATGTCATTCTTCGGATGAACGCAAAGTCGAAACAAACCGCCGGTAAGAAAGCGAAGGCGCCACAGCGGACCCAGGCGTCGACGCTTTCCGTAAAGGAGTTTCTCGCGCTCAAGCAGCCGAAAGGCGATCTTATCCTGGAAGTTGAAGGCGAGCGCGTCTCGCTCACGAGTCTGGATCGCATCTACTGGCCGGCAGAAAAACTTACCAAGTTCGATCTGCTTTGCTACTACCTGAGAATTAGTTCTTTCATCATGCCCTTCCTCAAGGACCGGCCGGCGATCCTGCAACGATATCCGCGCGGCATCAAAGCGCCGATGTTCTTTCAGCAGGACACGAGCACTGCGCCTTCGTATATCAAGACCGTGCGGCTCGTGAATCAGGAAGGGCGCGAAGTGAATTACTCCGTTTACACGACGCTCGCGTCGCTGCTTCACTTCGTCAATCTCGGCACGATCGAACAGCATCCATGGCATTCGACTCTGAAGCACCTGGATAAGCCGGATTACCTGATGCTCGATCTCGATCCGAAGCAAGCGCCGTGGAAAAATGTTTTGGAAGTCGCGCTGGCGTGCAAAGAGATTTTTGATGAACTGGGATTGCCGGCGTTTCCAAAGACTTCCGGCTCTTCGGGCATCCACGTCTATCTGCCGCTCCGGCCAAAATACGATTACCGCCGGGTCGCTGCTATCTCTGAAGGTTTGGCCGCAGAGGTTGCGCGTCGTGCGCCAAAGATCGCAACCGTCCAACGCTCGCTCGCAAAGCGACAGAAACAACAGGTCTACGTTGATGCGCTGCAGAACGCGCGCGGGAAAACGATCGCGGCAGCCTTCAGCGCGCGCGCAAAAGACGGCGCGACGGTTTCAATGCCGCTCACCTGGAAACAGATCGAAAAAGGCGTGAAGATTTCTGATTTCACGATCGAGAATCTGTCGGGATTAATTAAGAAGCATGGCGACGCCTGGAAAGATTTTTTCGAGAGCCGGCAAGAATTGAACCTGCCAAAGTAGCACCGCCAAGTTGGCGAATGAGGTCAGTACCGGGAGCGGTAGCGACCGGGTCGCCCCGATCGCAAGAATCGAGATTACCGAGACTCTTACCCGGTCGCTACCGCTCCCGGTACTGACTTCATCGCCCCAATTAACTTTGACACTGCCAGCCTCTAACACTAGCGACTTCTAAGATTCCTTGGACGTCGACATCCTGAGGTGATAATAAGGGAAACTTGAATGACACTTGTGCGTGATAAGAGTGTTACGAACCTCCAACTAAAGGAGTCCATCATGAAAATTCCGTCCAGACTTCCCCTGCTGCTTCTCTGTCTCGCATGGTTCAGTCTTCCTTCATTCGCACAAACTCCGCAGAACACAAATGCGGCTGATCCATTGACGAATGAAGTCGCAGCCCTTCGCAAGTCGCTGCAAACTTTGAATAGCCGGTTGCAGGCGATTAGCGAGGAGTTGCTCGCGTCTGACAAGAAAGATGACGACAATTCGGTCACCAGGATAAAGCAAGTCACGACGAATTTGGATTTGCTCACCCACAGCGAAGAACGCGCGGAAGTGTTACGCAAACAGCTTATCGAACTAATCGAAAAAGAGACTGCTTACCGCAGCCGTATGACCCAATTTGATGAAGACCTGCGGCCGGAAAACATTGAACGATCGATGGTCGGAATCGGCGGCACGCGCACCGCGGAGATGCGCGATACGCGACGGCGTGTTTTGGAAAATGATCGAAGGGGCGTCGAGAACCTGTTGAGTGTGACAACTCAGAGTCGCCTGCGGCTCGAGGAAGATGTGCGGCAAGCTGATCAGTTGGTCACCAAGCTGCGGCTAAAATTGTTCCCGCTGATCGAAAAAGAAATTGAAAAGATCAACCCACCTGATTGAGAAGGTTCAGGGTTGCGCCAACTTTCGCTTGCCGGCCAGCGCATCGTCGTATGCGCCGCCCGCCACCCGGCCGATCTTGATCGCCGCGTCGAACTCCTTCATCGCTTCGTCTTTCTGCTCCAGAAACGCGAGAATGCGACCCATCGATTCGTGCGCGCGCGAAAGCAGTCCCTGATCACTTTCGGGCGCCGCTGCTGCTACCGCCAGTCGATAATTTCCCAACGCGCGATTCAGTCGCTGGGCCTGCTGGTCGTCGTCGGTGGTGTCGCGGGCCCACAAGCTCGCCGTCTGGCCCAGGGTAAAGAACAGACGCGGATCGCCCGGATACTCCAACAACAAAGACTTCAAAGCTGATTCGGCCTGTTCGTAATTCCGAGTTTGCAGAAGCTTTTCGATGTCGCCCAGTTTGTTCAAGAGCGCGGTGTTGTGCGAAACATCCGCCGCGTCACGAGATTCTGAAGTTGGATCGACAAGCCAGGCCGAATAACGCGGATGGGCCTTGCGCGCGGCCACCGCCCGATCGCGCGCGGCGCCGGCATCCGTCAGCCGCTTACCTTCTTTTGCTGAATCCACGCCGGAAATCATTTCCGCGAAGAAGTTTCCGATATCAAAACCTGAAGCTTGTACTTCGCGCAGTTGGTCGGCGAACAGAAAGTCGAGCACTGCTCCGTTTTCATAGTCCTCCGCGAGACGCGCAATAGTTTCATCCGCAATCGCTGCGCGCGCGGCTTCCGCTTGCGCAGCGATAGCCTTGCGCGCCGTCTCGTCCCTGGCTTGCTGCAACTGCCGGCGCTGCAGACTCGTGACTTCGTTCAAACGCGCGGCCTCGTCAAATCGCGCGTCAGCCGCGCCTACCAAAGATCGTCCCACGACGACAAAGACGTCGGGTGAAACGGTGCCGCCGGCCCTGGTGTGCGCTTCGATCAACTGCTTGATCTGATCGCGTTGCGCCGAAATTTCTTTATTGAATTTCAGCACCAAAGGATCGATCACAAACTGTAAGAATGCGCGGCGTATTTCCGACGCCGTTGGGTCAGTTCCTTCGGGAATGATCGCGTAATACTCATCTGCAATCACGCGAAAGTTTACGGTGCCGGGCGCCGCCAGTAGATCGGGAACGATATTAAAATGACGATCGTGTACGCGGGTTGAGTAAATGATCGCGGAACTTCTCTTCTTGTCCGGACTCTTTACCCGCACGCGTTCGGTGCTTACCACGATCGGACGTGTGTGCAAGTACGAAAGAACGGATCGCACCATCTCAGCCGACTGCGGGCGGAGGCGATCGCCTTCCACCTGATAAGCACGCATGTAGGTGACGAGGCGCTCGTCAATTCCGGACTTGCGGTAGAACTCTCTGAGCAGCGGCGCAAAGTCGAGCACCGCCAGCACTCCACCGGGCAGGTCGTCGGAACGCTCAGGCGCGTCGAGCAAAGGCGGTTGGCCAATCGCATAAGCCAGCGAAACGTAACGCGCTGCCTGATCGGCGAGTGTTGCGGGGGCGGGCAACCTGTTCCGTTCGAAAAAATTCTTTAGTCGATCGCGCAAACCAGGATCGAGCGATTCCTGGTCTTTTCGCACCAATCGCCTAAAAGCAGAGGGCTCTTTACCTGCCGGTGTGGGATCAAAACCCGCCGCGTCCAGCGCGGCCATCACAATGATCAAGCGCGGGTCAGGCGTTATTTGCACGCCATATTCGAAGAGTTCAAAAGGCGCAGCCGGGCGCGTCTGCGGCGTCACGGGCGAAGGGGCCGGTCGCGCCGGCGTTTGCGCGCACACGGAACCGGTGGAGACAAACAGAGCCGTTATCAATAGTGCGTTTCTAATCATATTGTGCCGAATATTTAAAAGAATAACAGCAGGTTCGCGAGCTATGTTACCGCGACGATTGGCGCCCTGCAAAATCCGCGATGCCGGAGATTGAGATGTCGCGCCGCAAGTCACGGATGCCAAAATTATTCAATGCGTCACTCGACGTCAGGAATCCAGAACCTTTGGCCGTTCACCTCGACAGACTTCAGCCCTCTTTCAGGTAACTCGGCCTCGTCCAGTCCGAGAAAAGTAAAATGCGGCAGATCGCTGAGAACGGTCTGAAACCAACCTTCAGCCGCCAGGATTTCACGAACTCGCGCATCAAGAAATTCATTAGCATCGAAGGCCAGCATGGCAATGTGTTGCGAAGTACCGGGCGCGGCGATCGAATAAAGCACTGACTTTGATAAGTCCTTGCTGAAAAAGATTCCGTCCTTTTCCAGTTCGAGCACTTCCCTCACCTGTTCATTTATCGGCAGCGCTCGCAATCGATCAACTTGCGATTCGCTTAGCCTGCCGGCCTGCTTCCAATGATCGAGTGCCGGCCGGAATCGCGAATTCCATAAACGCACGGTATCGGCATAATCGCGCCGCGCCGCTTCGGCCCCATCACGCGGCGTGATGTCCAACCCCGCAGCGAGAGCAATTGCCCGTGCGCGCAGCAGCGCCCCCATCGCGGCCGGTTGTAATTCAATAACCGCGTCGCCGATTGTCGCCGGCGCTCGTCTCGCTGCTTCCTGAAATTGCGAAACTTGATCTTCGCTCGAAAAGATACAAGCGGGCGGCGGCAAAATATTCTGAGCACCGACAAACATTGCGCCGTAGTCATGAAGAACTCGACGCGCTACGTCATCGTCATCCGGACAAACATCGGACACGCTGACGCCGCGTTGGGCCAGCGCCTGTTCGAGTGCCCGATAATAAGGCGACGAGATATTTGGTTCTGGCATTGGTGAGCAATAATACGAGTGAAGTCAACAGCGATCAAAGTCTTCCTCGGCGTACCTCTGCAACACTGCCCGACCTCTGCGGTTACTTGCCTCTAAAAAGCTTCACCGCAGAGTACGCAGAGGTTTTCGGAGAGAAACCCCGAGAGAATTCAATCAAAGAAGTCACGACGCCCGTCCGGCGCATCGTCTTCAATTCCGCTATACTTCTTAATGATGAATGTCGTCGGACTCGCGCAACCGATAGTCGCAAACTACACAAAGCATGGTTGGACGTTGCGGCGTGTCTTATTGCGGCCAACGGCTGAGGATGAACGGCAGCAAATCGCGCAAACGTTTCCTGAGTCGGCTTTGATCAATTCCGAAGTAGACGCGTTGTGGTTTGCACGGGCGTCGCAAGCCGGCCGCGAAGCGTGGGAGTTACGCCTGATCGCTGAACAGCCCTATGCGTTGTTTGAAACTTTCGAAGCCGACGAGGCTGAGGAAGATCGCGAAGACTTACGACGCGAAATGGAAAACAAGATGCGTGACTATGCGAACTTGTGATTGAGACTACTCTTTACCGACCTTTACAGGAATCTCCAGCTTCTCGTTTCCGCGCATGACAACCATCTTCACCGTGCTATAAGGAAGGGCGCGATGGTCGCGCGCGGTCAATTCACCAACAGTGCGAATCGGCACTCCATCGAATTCGATTACCACATCGCCTTCTTTGATTCCGGCAAGGTCCAACGGCCGATTCTGCGAAATATCATTTAGTTGAACACCGTAGATATTCGTCCCGGGGATCGGGACACGCTGCGCATCACCATCATCAAAACCGAGTTGTCCTCTTCCTTCAGGGCGGTGACGGTATGCGTCCTCCAGCCGGCTGTATTCCTCACGTGAAACGGTCGCGAGCTGAGTAGTATGAGAGATTCCATCCCGCAGATAAATGACCTCAACTTGCTTTCCGATCGGCGTATTAACCAGTAGATTCATCATCTCGTTAGCTTGCCTGACCTGGTGACCGTCAAAGCTGGTGATGACATCCCCGCCGACCAGGCCCGCTTTATCAGCTGGGCCTCCCGGCATGTCGACGTACTTGAATGTTACGCCGCCGTCGGTGGTGTCGAACTGATTCACACCAACCCACGAGCGGTTTGCGCTGAACGTGAACGGCGGTCTTGACACGTGAGCTTTTCGCGCCAGGCTCATGAGGCCGCCCATGCCAAAGAAAGCCACCAGCGCGATCCACATCCAAGTCGTACCGGCAAATCCCATGCGTCGCCGCCGGCGGCCAGGATTTACCGTAGCCATGGGTGCATTGAACGTCGGATAGAAAGGGGTTGTGCCTGCGCTTCGCTGTTGTGTAGTCGCGCCCGGGAGCCGCACCGTCTCTGTGTATTCGGCAGGCCCTTCACCGAGACGATTTCCGCACGAGCGGCAAAAGCGCATCTCTTTGGGCATTGGCGAACCGCATTGTGTGCACAGCCGATCGTCAGGACCGGGAGCACCGAAATTTTGTTGAGGCTGCATAACGATATCCGCTGAAGCTACAGTTGAATGAACTGGCAAAAAGTATACGCCCAGGCGGAAGATTTGGTTGCGACTTTTTCGTGGCAGAAGCCCGACCGTTAGGGAGGCATCGTTCGCCACGTCGCCCTTGCTTACGCGCGGGCTTCTGATACGGCATTTTGCGAACGCTGCTTAACCAAGTATAGTCAGTCAACCCAATAGTTACTCGAAGGCCAAAATGGAAGTCACAAGAGCTCTGGCGGCCCTTCAACCGCTTTACGGCAAAGGCAATGTAGAAATCGTCACCGAAGACGGACATCGCGTGCGCGGTGTCGTGCGTAGCATGAAGACTACCCAGGCTTTGACCACCCCCAGTGTGAAAGTTGAGCGCGCGGACGGCGAGATCGTGAAAATTCCCTTCAATGCGATCGTCGAGATTATCAATCACAATCGATCGGGACGCGCCGCGTGACTGCGCGCGAAGCTTCGGTCTTCGAAAAGTTTTTTCGTTCGCGTTGACTTGAGGTGGTTTTTGATGGCGGGCAGTAGCCCGACTCTAAAACGATCTCCATTCTTACTGCTAACTGCTAACTGCCCGCTGCTTTCTATTTTGCTATGTCGTTGGAATTCGCAGTCGATTATCCGTGCGCGCTGCGCGCTCGTTATAGTGAACAGCATCTGCGCCAGTGGGGGCGTCTTAGCCACCTGCACGCGATTGTAACTACCGCTGACAAAACCGCACCGGGACAGGACAAGCTTGAGTGGATCGAAAACTC
This sequence comes from Pyrinomonadaceae bacterium, assembly GCA_036403735.1. GTDB lineage: Bacteria > Acidobacteriota > Blastocatellia > Pyrinomonadales > Pyrinomonadaceae > UBA11740. The sequence continues at coordinate 2,776 of DASWQK010000048.1, read as the reverse complement.
CGCCAGCCAGATCGAATTGCTGCAAACCGAAACTGAGATTTGCGCGAATTGTCCGGCGTGCCTGCCACTCGAAACAGCCGGTGAAGGCGAAGCTGTCGGATGCCTGGGCCGGGTGAATTACGCGATCGATGCGCACTTCGAAAAATTTGTCGCTGACCGCGTGCAGCTGGTACTCGACACCGTCGACCGCGAAGACCAGCCGCGGCTCATGCACATCCTCGTCGATCCTGAATCACCATTTGACGGGGAAGCGACGAAAGAATTGCGCCGCGTGACAACTGCCGACGGCTTGCGGTTCTTCGAACTGCGTCTGCCGATTCGCCTTTCGCGCGCCGCTGCGCGGCTTACGACCGATAACGTGTTCGATTTGCTCGCAGGTTTTCGCTCGGAAGATTCGGAGGCGACAAGTTATGCGCGGGAGTTTCCTTTGTCTGCCACGGGTGACTATTACGATTTTCTCGATCTGATTCTGCGCAATGATCTCAGCCAACTGGAGCGTGAGCGGCTTCATTCGCGCAGTCGTAACTACGCACAATTCCTGCGGCTGCTCTCAGCCTTTGAATGCGCTGAGGCATTGGATACTCGCGTGCTGGTCGATTGAACTCTGCGCGGCGGGCTGTAGGCAGTAGTGAGAGCGATGACTGCATACTGCTCACCGCCCACCGCTCACTGATTCTTCATCAACCTGCCTGAGACTATCGAGGATCAGATTTGTGTTACTTGCGGCTTCGATTGTTACGGGAAAACTTTCGCTGGATTTTTGAAAATCGAAAGAGCCGGCGGTGATTTCTACAATCTGGCGAAACGCTTCCTGCGCAGTCTGCTGGCCGCTTTCCGCGCCCACGATCTGACCGTCGTTGAAGAGCACGCGGCCACTCTGCGTCTCGTTGGTCAAAGCCAGGACGCCGGTCAAGCGCGAGTTCTCGATCGCCTGGACGGCATCAAAAACGCTGATCAGTGAAAGATCACCGGCGAAAGAGACGGTTGGCTTGGCTCTTTTCGCGATTGGTTTCCCGGCCGGTTGCGTCTTTACTTCGGGGTGACGCGCGCGACGAATCGCATCCAGACCAGTCGCGATCGAAATGCGGTTATCAAGCTGCTTCGCTTCCAGCAGCCGATCATGGGCCGCATCGAAATCATCTCGCTCGATATAAAGACTGGCCAGCGCCAGACAATGGCGTGCCGCTTCTTCAGCGTGCTTATGCGAAGCGGCAATTTCGCGCATGCGCTCACGCAAGGCAATCGATCGCGGACTGCGCTCGAGCGCCGTCTTCAGACGCTTCATCGCCCGATCGGGCGAGCCATACTTGATGAACAATTCGGCGTCGAGCAAGGCCGTCTCAATCTCACCGATTGCCTCTTTGTGATCGCTGGTCATAAAGCGTAGTAGCGCAAGTTGTTAACTTGCGGTTGACTTAGCACGCCAATTACTAACTTCCGCCACGAAAACGGGAGTTTAGCATAGTCGGATCAGCGGCGGCGTCAGCTATAATTTTGCTTTCTGGTCCTGGTGACAGAAATGTTTGCCAAAGACAAATCCCGCATTGCCACGCAATGGATTGATTTCGCCATTGTGAAATAGCAAGTCAATCGATCAAGCACGTATAATTGCCGCGTGTCGCTGCTAACCGAAACTGAAGTTCGCGTCCTTGGCTCGTTGATCGAAAAACAGATCACGACGCCGGAGTATTATCCGCTCACCCTCAACTCGCTGACGGCGGCGTGCAATCAAAAGAACAATCGCAATCCAGTGACCGCATTGTCTGAAAGCGAAGTCGACGAGGGGCTGTACTCTTTGCGCGAGAAGAACCTCGCTTATGTCTTTCACGGCAGCACCAGCCGCGTCCCGAAATACAAACATGTCGCGCCGGAGAATCTACAGCTAAACCCGGCCGAGCTGGCGGCGATGTGCGTGTTGATGCTGAGCGGCCCGCAAACCGTCGGCGAGATTCGCACGCGCGGCTATCGCCTTTATGAATTCACCGGATTGGAAGAAGTTGAAGAAACGCTGCGCGGGCTGATGGCCAGGGACCCAGAGGCTTTTGTGATGAAGCTCCCGCGCCAGGCAGGCCAGAAAGAAGCGCGCTTTGCGCAACTTCTGTCAGGCGAGCCAAACATCGAAGCCGGCGAAGCGCCCAGCACTGAGAGAATAACGCGTCGCACCAGCGATGGAGATCGAGTTGCGAAACTTGAAGGGCAGGTGCAGACCCTCACCGAGCAAGTCGAAAATCTCTCGGCCCAGTTTGCGGAATTCAAGAAGCAGTTCGAATGATAAAGAAATGCCCTCACTGCCAGGAAGATACGTTTGGTTGGCGCGAACTCATTGTCCTCGACTACTTCACCCCTGATCAATGTAAGGTTTGCGGAAAACTAGTTCGCAACGATGGTGTCAGGCAATTCCTGATCTTTCCAGCGATTCTGGCTGCGCTGTTCGTTGGGATTGTGGTCTTCTCTTTGATTCCGAGTTCTCTCCAGCCAGTGGGCGTAATTTTCATTATTCTTTTGGTAGGCCTTTCGAATATCCTCCTGGCCAAGCCCGCTAAGATCGAATTGCCGACGGCTGACCTTCGGCCTTTCACTCCGGATCCCAACAACGACAAAATGATTGTTGTCACCGGGTGGAACGAGGAAGAGCTTCAGAAGATTGTTGATGACTTTGGCGCGCAGGATTCAAACTCGCCGTCGAGGATCGAGGTTCAGAGGGATTGTGACGATTACTTTCGGCTGACGTTTCCGGAAGATCTTTCCCCATTCGATTTTGCGGCGCTGGTTAATT
>DASWQK010000047.1:0-2079 GCA_036403735.1 Pyrinomonadaceae bacterium | reverse complement strand
CTGCTGCGCACCAGCGAGTCGGTCTATCGCGAACTCGGGCTGGGGAAAAAAGAACTGACTGATGACGAGATCATCTCACTGATGGTGAAGCATCCCGATCTCATGCAACGACCGATTGTTGAGCGCGGGGATCGCGCGGTGCTGGGACGACCGACGGAAAATGTGAAAGCATTGTTGTGATTTGGAGTGCGGCGGCTTGACGTCGCTTTTCCGGCAATGTGTCAGAACCCCGAGCGGTAGCGACGGGATCAAAGAGCAAGCTTGAATATTGATCCGGTCGCTACCGCTCCCGGTTCTGACAGAAAGCGGCGTCAAGCCGCCGCACTCCACAATAAATGCCTAAACAAGCCAGCACAGTCTTCCTCTGCCAAAACTGCGGCTACGAATCGCGCAAGTGGCTGGGCAAGTGTCCCGAGTGCGGTGAGTGGAACTCGCTCGTGGAAGAGCGCGTCGTCACCACGAAGAAGGGCGCGGGCCGCGATGGATTTCGCGTGCGCGAAGCTAAAGCAATCGCGTACACCGAGATCGAGTCACAGGATGATAAGCGAATTTCCTCCGGCGTAACTGAATTCGATCGAGTGCTCGGCGGAGGAATTGTTCCCGGGACGCTGGTTCTGCTCGGTGGCGATCCGGGGATCGGCAAGAGTACGTTACTGTTACAGGTCGCTGATAAATTAAGCGAGACTGGCGCCACTGTCCTTTATATATCCGGCGAAGAATCCGAGCGACAGATTAAGTTGCGCGGCGAACGGCTGAGGATTGCTGCCCCCAACCTTCTGCTGCTGCCTGAAACCAACCTGGAAAATATTCTGCGTGAAGTTGATCGCATCAAGCCAGCCGCGATCATCGTCGATTCAATTCAGACGACCTTCTCTTCTGAGATCGAATCAGCGCCGGGCTCGATATCGCAGATTCGCGAAGTTGCAGCGCAGTTCCTCTTGCTCGCCAAAACGCGCGGCGTTCCTGTTTTTCTGATTGGTCATGTGACGAAAGAAGGATCCATTGCCGGTCCGCGCGCGTTGGAGCACATCGTCGACACGGTGCTGTATTTCGAAGGCGAGCGCCATCACAATCATCGCATCGTGCGCGCAACCAAAAATCGTTTTGGCGCCGCGAACGAAGTCGGTGTTTTCGAGATGACGAATTCAGGATTGACCGCGGTCGCAAATCCATCGCAGATGTTTTTGGCGGAACGGCCCGCCGATGCTGCCGGTTCGGTAGTCACCGCATGCATGGAAGGCACGCGACCGGTGCTGGTGGAAATTCAAGCGCTGGTCTCGAGTTCTAAATACGGCACCGGACGACGCATGACACAGGGCGTAGATCAGAATCGGGTCGCCTTGATGATCGCCATGCTCGAGAAACGCGCCGGCTTGCAGCTTCTGGGCGACGACGTGTTTGTAAACATCGCGGGCGGGCTCGACGTCGATGAGCCGGCGGTCGATCTCGGCCTCGTTACGGCGATCGCTTCCAGCTTTCGCAATCAACCAATCGATGCGCACACGGCAGTCTTTGGTGAAGTCGGATTGACCGGCGAAGTGCGCGGCGCAACCCAGGCATCGGTGCGCGCGCGCGAAGCCCAGGCCTTGGGATTCAAAAAGATTGTGATGCCTTCGTCGAACACTGCGGGTTTGGAAAAGCTGCTTGGTTTGCGAGTTGTGGGCGTGCGATCAGTTGATGAAGCGTTGAGCGAATTGTTCTGATGGATAATCGCCGAGTGGCGGGGCACTAGCCCGACCGTCAGGGAGGGCTCATTCAAAGAGATTCAATCCTGAGCCCTCCCTGACGGTCGGGCTAGTGCCCCGATAACAGAACTATCGCTGAAGATCCTTATTGAGTTTGCGGATTGAGCGATTCCGCATCGAAAAACAAAATGAATTGGCTCATAAATGCTTCGTGCCTACGGCACTTTGTTGCGCGCGCTATTCGATCGTGTGCGCTCCTTTATCTGCTTGTCCCAATCGTCTTGATTTGCGCTGTTACGGCTTCAGCCCAACGCCGCGTTGACGATCCCGACGACCAGGAAGATCTCAATCGCGAGCTTTGGGAATTCGCGAAGAACACGCCTTACGAATCAAT
>DASWQK010000046.1:0-4152 GCA_036403735.1 Pyrinomonadaceae bacterium | reverse complement strand
GCCATTCGCGCGACGATGTTCTTGTTGTCTTCATTCATCGGCAGATGAAGATAGGACGCCGTGTCGATCGATAACTGCTGGTCAAGGACCGAAGTCTGATCTGGATTCACGGCATAATTCTCCTCGGCGATTCGCGATCCGTTGACGCTCACCCAGCGGGCAGTGAGAATCAAACCTTTTTCGCCTTTCCGAATCCGTCCATAAAGGACTGTATCGGCGTTCAAGTCGCGTCCTAGTTGTTCGGGGCTTGCGGCTTGCGGACCGAATAAGGAAGGCTCGATGGGCGAAGATGTAACAAGCAAACCGTTTCGATTGGAGAGAGCGCGAAACAGATTCTTGGTCATCGTCGGACCCATGCAAGGAGTTGACGACTCCAGCCCTTCGCAGACAATGGGCATAATGGCCAGCGTCTGCTCGGTCCTGGGCAAACTGGCGCGGATCGCCATAATCACCACAAAGACCAGCAACAATCCTGCTGCAATCGCAGCGTAGCGCACGTTCAGATACTTTGGCACCGGCAAAGGTAAGGCAATGCTCTTATGCAAATTGTCGAGATCGATCAGCAGTTCGGCAGCCGATTGATAACGATCCGCGCGATCTTTTTGCAGACATCTGTTAACAACCTGATCCAAGCCGCGGGGACAATTGACCGAAACCTGTCGCAGCGATTGCGGGTCACCGCTCATAATTGCGGAAATCACTTCGGCGTTGGTTTTGTACGCGTGCGGGTTCTTGCCGGATGCCATTTCATAAAGCACCGTGCCCATGCTGAAAATGTCGCTGCGGTAATCCAACTTTTCTCCCCGCAATTGCTCCGGGGACATGTAAGCGATGGTACCGACCAGCAACCCATCTTTCGAAAGTTGGCTGATACTCTCCGTGGCATCTTCCAGACTTTTCGGCATGGTCTTCGCCAATCCGAAATCAAGCACCTTCGCGCGGCCGGCGGGAGTGACCATGATGTTTTTTGGTTTTATGTCGCGGTGAATAATGCCGTGCGCGTGGGCGTTACCGAGCGCGCTGGCGATTTGCTGGGCCAGCGGCACGATCTGACTGCTCTTTAATGTGTCCCTACGGATTAGATCAGCTAATGTTGCCCCTTCGATGTGTTGCATGACGATGAAACTGTGGTCGCCAATCTCTTCGAAGCCGTAAACCGCGCAAATGTTGGGGTGGTCCAACATCGCCACAGCCTGTGCTTCTCTGATCAGTTGTCGCTTCGCCCATCTGTCAGAGATGAAATCGCTGGACAGAAACTTCAAGGCGACCTTCCGATTCAAACGCAGGTCTTCCGCCAAATAGACGGTTCCCATTCCGCCCTCGCCCAGACAACTGATGATGCGATAGAAACCAATCTCCTGGCCCACCATTGAATCATCGGGACGAGAGCCGATGACTTTCATAGCCAAAGTGACAGCAGTGTGATCCAGCAGCCCGCTTCCGCTTTCGTAGGCGGCCACGAGAGATTCCACTTCGTGACGCAAAACGGCGTTGCCTTCACAAGCGCGGCTGAGATAAGCAACCCGTTCCTCGGGGTCAAAGCTCATCGCCTCGTGAAAGACTTCTTCGACTTCTGCCAGATTGCTATTGACCATTTTGCATTTCCCGTAAGAGCCACGCCTTGGCAAATGCCCAGTCCCGCATCACTGTAATCTCCGAAACCTTCAAAACTTCGGCAACTTCCGGGACCGTGAGGCCGCCAAAGTAACGCAACTCCACCACTTTGCTCTTGCGTTCATCAATTGCCTCTAACCTAGTTAACGCGTCATTCAGAGCAATTAACTCTCGATCTTTTTCTGCCGGCATCACCATAGCTTCAGAAAGTGACACGTGGATTGTCCGGCCGCCTCGCTTCATACGGTTCTGATCGCGGGCATAATTCAGCAAAATACGCCGCATTATCTGGGCCGCGATGCCGAAAAAGTGGGCGCGATTCTGCCATTGGACTTTTCTTTGATCGATCAGACGAAGGTAGGTTTCGTTGATGAGTGCGGTTGTTTGCAGCGTGTGGTCGGGATTCTCGCGCCGCATATAGCTGTGCGCGAGTCTATGCAGTTCTCTCTCGACCAGCGGCAAGAGCCTGTCGATTGCAGACTTGTCACCGTTGTTCCAATCGACCAACAGCTCAGTAATGTCGGCGTCGGACGTCATAGGGGATGATAGTGGGCACGGTTAGCTGTTCAAGATAACCGCATCACAACTAGTGATTACACGAGAAAGAAATTCGCATCGAGTGATAGTTTCTTAAGATCGCCGGTGCGTGTGTTAGTGAAGAGGTAAACGGCTCGGCGTGATACCTCGCTCCGGGTGAAATCAGGACCCGGCAGCCTTCAAGAGAAAGCGTGAGCATTTTATAGCTACTATCGCAGGGTTTTGCAAGATCAATCTTTTCATATCGAATTAATTACTTACAGGCAAAAATGGCAACCGGAATTACTCACCCTACGGCCCCACCAGCGACAGCGGACACGCTCAAGAACTGGATTATGGTGGTCCTCACCCTCGTTTTTATTTCGTTGTACGGCGCGGCGCTGATCGGATGGCTCAAACCTCTGGCCGATGAAAAAATGGTCATGAGGCTTGAGCCGATTCTTTTTGTGATCATCGGCTATTACTTTGGCCGGCTGCCCGGTCAGCAAAACGAAAAAACTCTCAAGCAGGAAATAACCCGCCAGACGCAGCGCGCCGACGCCTCGCAATCCGCCAAAGAACAGGCGTTGCAATCGAACGAAGCGCTGGAAGAAAAGATCAAGAATGTCAAAGCGACGCTCGCCGCGGAAACCTCGGTATTCGCGACGACGTCGGGAAGTCATAGCCTCAGATCAGCAACCTTAAGAGAAGAAGAGTTGAGGCCCGTGGTAAATGCCGCATTGCGGATTTTGAATTCTTAGTTAATTCTTCGCTGTCTTTTCAGTCTTAGATCAACTGAGGAGCCCCCTATGCCGCTAAGTCGAGTGACTTTTTTCATTTGCTTTCTGATCGCAGCAACGCCTTGTTTCGGGCAAGAAGCGAAAAGAGAAATCATTTACACGGGAAGACTGATGGGTTACTTCCGCTCACCCGATAAGCAGGGGTGGAATGAGGCGCGCGGATGCGCGGCTGCGCCGGAAGCGAGCAGCAAGGCGGCAACGGAGTTTCAGAATTTCAGAAAACTTCACCCGAGCGCTGTGCTGGTCGGGACCGGTGACAATTTTGCGCCGGAATTGACAGGTCGAATTTTCGATCCGAAACCTTTGCCCGGAACTTTGGGCGTACCGCCAGGCGAATACGCGCCGGGCAACAAGGAACTCTATTACTGGTACGAGACGCCCCAGCATCGGGCGGACAGTTGGCTTTATTACAAGAGCCTGCCCGACGATCTGGAAAAGCAACTCTCCCGTGGCGAAGGCATCATTCCTACCGATAACGTCGGTTGTTTCTTGGCCACGAATCGTTTTGCTGCCATCGTGCCTGGTAAACACGATTTTTATTTTGGGATCGAACGCGTGCGGGAACTCGCGAGGTTTATGGCCACTCTGGAGACTAAGGATGTTCCCAATCTGAAGGCGCCGTCCGATTCTCAATCGCCGAACCCTAAGTCACGCGACGAGTTTCAACCGCCACAAATGCTAGGCGCCAATCTCGTCATCAAGACTTCGCGAACTGATCCGCCTCCCGCCGCAGCAAAACCACGATCAAAATGGGAAGGGGCATCTCTCAAAATCGGCGATGGCAAATCAATCTATCCGTGGTATGTATCCACCGCTACCGTCAGAATACAGTCGCCCGATTCAAAGGCAATAAGAGACAATCTAGATACATGGTTCACCGCCCACCCGAGTCCAACTCTTGACGAAGTCGAAACATTTCTGTCTCAGCCAATGCCAGGATTAGACCCTGAAGAAGTCAAAGCGAAGACTAAACTGCAGACTTTTGTTCGCGACCTGAAGACAACTAAGATCTGTCCTACGAACGAGTTCAATTACGTCCCTGGAGGTTGTCCCAACGGGTGGGAGGTCACCGGCGACACAGTCTCCGGCAACGGGGAGGGAATAAACTATGTCATTCCGACGATACCGAAGGGCCTCAAGCGCCCGTGGTCCGGGGCCGAGAAGGCTCCATTTTTCGAACCGGGACGGAACTACGGGCTGTGTCTGACGTCGAATCTTTCAG
>DASWQK010000045.1:0-7022 GCA_036403735.1 Pyrinomonadaceae bacterium | reverse complement strand
TCGGGGCCCCATTCGCGAACGGCACACCGGATTTCAGCGCGGCGTATGCATAAACCATCGACGGCGCGATGGCTTTGTGATTTTCGCGCATCGCTTTTTCAAACGTTTCAAGGTTGCGATGCACGGCGTGCTGCTTCATGAAGATTTCAGTGGAAGCCGCCCAAATCATCACCAGCCGATCGCATTTGTTCTTGCGCTTGAAATCAGCGATGTCGTTGATCAGCTGCTTGGCTAATTCAAGTTTGTTCTTGCCCTGCTTTACGTTTTCTCCGCTGAGGCGCTTCACGTAGGTCTGATCGAAGACCGCCTTCATGGGCTTAATCTTTTGCAGCGGCTTCTTCAGTTTCGCGAGCAAGTCCTTTTCGAGAACGCCGGCGTGCATCGCTGCGTCATAAGCCGAGTCAGGGAAAATATCCCAGGCTCCAAAAACCAGATCTTTCAGACTCACGAGCGGCAGGAAGTCCTTGATCTTCGGCACGCGGTTATCAGTACGCTTGCCCAAACGAACCGTGCCCATCTGTGTCAGGCTGCCGATCGGTTCGGCCATGCCTTCTTTGATTGCCTCGACGCCGGCGATGAAGGTCGTGCTAACCGCGCCCAGCCCCACTAACAAAACACCAAGTTTTCCTTTAGCCGGCGCGATTTTCGCGCCTTTCTTTACCGGCATCCTGCTGATTACCCTCCGAAGAAAACGAACAGATTAACGAGACCGATGATGATACATGAGACGTCACTGATTCGCACGTTGGCGAGGCGGAAGCGGAAGTCACGCAAGCATCTTCGCGGGATGATTCGTGATGATTGCACTGATTTGCAGGCTTCGGGCTCGAGCGAGCCAGCGTGGATCGTCAACCGTCCAAACTGCGGTCTTTAGCCTCAACTTGTGCGCTGCATCGATGATCCTTTTCGTCACGATTCGATGATGCAATAAGACTTCGTCCGCGTCGCTGGCGATAGCCGCGGCTATGATTTGTCGCGTGGACTTCATCGCTCGTTGTCGTGGGCCAAACAAAGCACCCGTGCGAATCGAAGAGTCCAGCTCCTTGATTTTGGCGACCGTCCGCAGGTTGAAACTTATGACTACAACGCGACGCTGCAAGTGGTGATGAGCGACCAGTTCGACCACCGCCACAGCGAGTTCATCGTTCTGTTTTCTCGCTCTACCTGCTTTCAATTCGACATAGACCGTCACCTCTTTGTTCGGTTGATTAGCGAGCAGCCGGAACACGTCTTCGAGCGTGGGAATCGTTTGCCGTGTGTATTCCAGACGCGCGAGCCGCCGATACGCCCGATTGAACCAACTACCGATGTCGATCTGTTGCAACTTGTTGGAGGGCATGCGTGCGACTCGTCGTTTGCGCAGCCCTGTGTGCGGCACAGTCGCACCATGAATTATCATCGGCACACCGTCGCGCGCGAGTCGCACGTCCAGTTCAATTCCGTTAGCCCCGTCACGAAAAGCCCGCGCGAACGAAGCGAGCGTGTTTTCAGGCGCGACCGCTGAGGCGCCGCGATGGCCGATGATAAGCGGAGATTTGTTGCTAGCGATCAATCGCGAAGGAATTCAGGCGCCGGACAGGATCAATTTGGCTGAGAATAACTAACACGCTTCAGCTTAATATCAAAGGTTCCCAGGTCAACTTTCAGTTGAGCCCGCACCGGAAGATGGCGTTCGTCTTTCGTGATCCAGATCGATAATTGCCCGCGAGCGCGAACCAGAGATGTATCGCCGAATAAGGCCGGCTGAACCCGAATGGCGGTCACTTTTCCGAGCACTGTATCGATCTCTTTTTCGTCGAAGGCGGTTACTGACATACGGAAGACGCGACCCGCATCAGTCACCGGCACGTCGAAAGATTTGCCCGCTTCCAGTTTCTGCGTGCGCAGATAATAAATGACGGTCAGCACGTCCTGAATTGGCTCGGTGAAATCAAACGCGCCGCTTTGCGGATTCGGGGAACGCTCACTCCAGAGAACTTTATGCGTCTTATGATCGAAAACGGCTTCGAGGACCCGCGACCGCTTACCTTGTTCTTCGATTTTGTCGGTATGCAGCGCGGTGAACGGTTCGACGTCGGCAGTTGATTCGACATGTTGATGAAACTTGAACCCGGCAATTCGCGGAAAAAGACCTTTGCTGACGACGTCGCCGGTCAGGTGAAGAACAACCGGATCGTCTGCGCCTCTGGCGACGTGTTCCATCGTGGATTTGAAATGAAACTCGGCGACATCGACGCCGCGTAACAGTCCCCGCGTAAACTCAGCCTGATAGATGAGTTCCTCGCCGCGCTCAAACGGTAGCGGTGTTCGCGCCGTTTGCTGTGCTCGCGGTGGATTGACGACCGCCGTCAGTACGACCAGCGCGACGACCGCGCGCCAGATGAAATTAAGCCTGATAGGACGAGCCGCGCTCATTTGAAATAGATTGCTTTCAGCGCCAGTAACGCCCACGCGATCACCATGCCGATGGCCGCGCGATACTCTCGGTACCGTAGATACAAAGTTCGATCGAACTTGATTCCGCGCTGGGTTCGATATGCCGATAACCGAGGGAAGAGAAGCGGAACTTCTTTCGCATACCGCACATACTTCTTGCCGAATAGTTCGGCCAGCGTCGCGGATTCGACGCGCATCACCGGAAGATAGATGCCCAGAATCATCACCAGAAAGATCGCTACCAACAAAACCTGGCCCGCCGCAATGGTGAAACCGAGTCCGATTAGAAAGCTGCCGAGATAAAGTGGATTGCGGGTGTAAGCGTAAGGCCCGGTCGTCGCCAGGGTTTCATTCTTTCTCAAATGGCCGGAAGCCCAGGCGCGCAATGCCAGTCCCGGCATCGCGACCGCTGCGCCGATGGCGAGCGACCAACTATTCGGCCGCGCAAAAAACAGAAAAAGCGCCGCGCATGCAAAGCCCAAAGGCACGCGCCAGCGCTGCATCCATGTTCCGCCTCTAGCCAATCGGATTTTTGATTCCGTTTAGAGCACGCACTCGTGCGTACCAAGCTCGGGCATAAGTGCCCGCTCTAAACGAGTTCCCAGAATCTTGTTCGCGCGTTGCAGGCGATCCGTGACCGCGTGAAGTACTCGTTCCACTTCTATGTCCATGCAGATCCATTTGTTGCATGAGCGCCGGTGACAGTTCTCACGACAACCGATGTCATTTCTCTCGACGCAGATGTCGTCTCTGTAAGGGCTGCCGTTGCGCCACCACTCGGTTGGGCCAAGCAAGCCGACCACGGGCGTGCGCATGGCAATCGCGAGATGGGTCGGGCCGGTTTCGCCACCGACGTAGACTTCCGCGCGTTTCACCAGCGCGCAAAAACCTTTCAACGAAACTGAAACGGCTTTTGCTTTTCCAGATGTGGAGGATGATAAAGCCCGCTGTGCCAGCTCGTTTTCCCCCGGACCGATGGTGACCAGCGAATGAAGGCCGAAGCGATTCCAAAGCTGATCAGCGAGCGTGCCGAACCTCTCCGCACTCCAAAGTTTGGTCGGCCAGCCGCCGCCGGGATTTAGAACCGCATAAGGACTACTAATCCCGGCAGCGCTCGCTGCTTCGCGCTCATGCTGATTCTCGATCGCGATCGGAAACTCAAGATCCTGCTCGTCATTCGGAGTTGCACTTCCGAGCGCTGCTTCAACCAGCGCCAGATTTTTCCGGATAACGTGCACGCCGGCGGGAACCGAAACTGTTTCGTGAAGTAGTAGTCGACTCGCCGGTTCGCGCAACGCCTCGCGCGCAAAACCCACAACTCGCCCGGCGCGCGCCAGTCGCGCAATCATGGCTGATTTGATTAATCCCTGGAAATCTAAGGCAAGATCGAAGGCCGAGGCGCGTAGCAGACGTAACTGCTGGCGCGGTGCCCGCAGCGTCTCCCCAGACATCAGCCCGCGCCTCAGGGCCTTCGTGTCGATTTCGATGAGGCGATCCAGAAGCGGGTTGTCTCTTAATATTTCGGCGGCGCGATGTTCTACGACCCAGGAGATCTCGGCATCAGGCAGGGCGTGGCGAATCGCCGCGAGCGACGGCAAAGTGTGAACAATATCGCCGATGCTGCCGAGCCTGACGATTAGAATTCGCATAGCGTGTGCGAGAGAACTCGATCGCCTCTCGTGCGCCGGATCGTATCACAGGTGGTCGCGACGCGATGTATCAAAGGCAAGTAATGGCCTGGACCTGACAATCCCTTGCACACTCATCCAAATACCTGGACGGAGGTTTTCTCAATCATCTTCATCGCGCGCTGAAAAATCTCTGCGACAGAAATGGCCGTCATGCAGCGATGGTCAATCGGACAGTCGCGCAACATGCAAGGCGCGCAGTCCGGTGGATGACGAATGACCTCACCCTGCGCTGACAACGGATAAGTCGTGAGCGGATTTGTCGGCCCGAAGATAACCAGCGTGGGCGTGCGCAAGGCCGCGCCGATGTGGGCCGGACCAGTGTCGTTGGTTACGAGCACATCGGCGATGCGGATGACCGCGACCACCTCGGCCACCGATGTTTTGCCGGTCAGCACGATTGGCTGACGCTTAGCGAAGGCGCAAACTTGCCGAGACACATCCATTTCTGCCGGCGAGCCAATCAGCGCGACATTCATTCCGGCGTCGATCAATCTGTCTGCCAACTCAGCGTAGCTTTCGGCCGGCCAACGCTTCGCACGGCTGTTGACCGAGCCCGGACAAAGAATCGCCAGCGGCTTAGCAGGACTTGCCCCGTGATCATTCACAAAGCGCCGCGCAGAGTTCTTTCGTTCTTCTGAGACCGGCAAATCAAAAACTGGTTCGCTCTTCAAAAGCGAAGAAGTGCCGAAGACGATTCGTTCGAACTCAGCGACGATGTTCAAGTAATAAAAACTTTCGTGCCGCTCGTTTTTCCAGACAGGTAAGGGAAGAGCGGTAGTCAACAGGCGCGCGCGTCGATCAGTTGCATACCCGATTCGCATGGGCACCCGCGCGAAAAATGCGGTGGCAGCCGCTGCGAATGCATTTTGAAAAAGCACGGCGAGATCGAATTGTCTGCGCTTCCATTCGCTGACTTGGCGGAAAATTGATGAAAGATTGGTGCGGTCCTGAATCAAAACGTCATCCACAGAATTTGATTCGATGAAGATGTCGGAAGTTCCGCGGCGTGAAGCAACCGTGATGCGAGCCTTCGGAAAAACCTGTCGCAGTGCGTGCAGGGCGGGCAAACTCATGACCGCATCGCCCACCCAGCTGGGGGAGTGGACGACGATGCGCTTGATTTGATCTGATTCGATCTGTTTCAAAGATATTTCCGAAGCGCCGTTAAGCGCAGATGTTCATAGTTTCGATGGCAATTATGTATTGAAGCGTCGTCAGGCGCGAAATGGATTCGGCTCGGCTTTGCCTAAAAAAAGAAATTCGAAGCTCTCATTCACACCCGGCTTCAGCCGGGTGATCGGGAGCGTCGGAGAAGGGAAACCGTTTAAACCGTTTCCGGGTCTTAGCTTGAAGCAGTTCACCTGGCTAGAGCCAGGTGTGAATGAGAACGGATTGGTCCGAAAGAATTCGATGCTTTCGGGCGTATGACTAACTTATTGAGCAAAATCATTGGGCCTAAAGTAGATCATTTTCCCTTCTCTGAATAACCGGCTATAAACACTAGCTCTCAAGTGCCATGACATCGTTTACACCGAGAAGTGCCATGAGATCGTTTACACATGGTTTGTTGGACCAAATCGCGAAATTCATCGCAGCTTGTAATCGTGCTCTTCAATAACTACCTGATCCACAGTGACGCTGAGTTTTTGCCGCGCCACATCGATAGTCGCTATCACATATTCGTAGATCGCTTGGGACGGCAAGCGAAATTTTTCGCTGAAGACGTCCAACAGACCATCGCTGCGAATGAAGCGCACCAGATGATAACGGCCGCGATCTGGCTTCGGCAGCGGATGTTGGGGCGCCTTGGCAACGCTGGGCAAACGGAGCTGCTGATTTTGCTGGGCCAGTGCCAGCTGGGGCGTACGACCCTGCAGTTTGGTATAGCGATACCTGGTATTGTGCTTCTGTTCAAAGACCAGCGACTCCCGGCGCAACTCATCGATTCCCTTCATGGCAACTCTTCTCAGGAAACCACTGCGGTAGTGGTCATTGAACTTTTCCACCACGCCGTTACGCCAAGGCTCAGCCAAAGGGATGAACCAAGGTTCCACCCCATTGGCAAGACACAGACGAATGAGACACCCCATGCCGCGCGGGTGATTCTGACTGCCATACAAAACCATTTCGTTATCTACCTGCTGATGCTTTGGTACTCCCAAACGCCACCAGTTACTCCAGATAGCGTCAATCGCGGACTGCGCGGCTTTATTCAAGACTGGCGTCACCGCACAGCGACCTGTCGCAAGGTCCACACTATTCATGCTGTAAAAGCGCAGCGGACCACTCAAGTAACAGGGACCCACATAATCGCTCTGATGCACTTCATTGGCGACCGCAGCAATCAGTTGCGGGTAGCGTTTGCCCTTCGGCTCGTAGCGTCCTGTACGTCGGTGCGTCAGACCTTCGCGACTGACTATCCGACTAATGGTCCGCAGGCTCGGCAAAGGCGAAACTTGCAACGCTTCCAACTCCCAACTGATGGCTTGTGCCCCGCAGAAGAGACCCTGGTTGTAGAGAGACAAACGAACCAGCTTGACTGCTTCGACCACTGCACCAGGCAATTGCCGCGGGTTGCTATGCGGACATCTGGTTTGATCTTCTTGCCAATGGTCTGCTTCGCCGCTGGCTTGATAGCGCTCAATCCACTTGTAAACCCACGCTCGCGAGTAACCAAGTTTCTGGGCGATCGCAGTTACCGATTCGCCTTTCAAGTAGGACTTAATCGCATGTCCTCTGTCGCGCTGTTGCTTCTTCTTCATGCCTTCCTCCTCAACAAGAAAGGTCCAGATGATGAAACAACTGCACTTCAGCCGATCGATAAACTAGTTTTTCAAAGAACTGTAAACGATCTCATGGCACATCGCCGTGTAAACGATGTCGTGACACTTGTCA
>DASWQK010000044.1:0-14191 GCA_036403735.1 Pyrinomonadaceae bacterium | reverse complement strand
CCTGAAGCAAGGTGTGAATGAGACTGATCTGTTTGGTGGCGCGTCGGGCATCTCGCTTTTCAGACAACTAATGCGCGGCATCGGCGGTCAGTATCCGTTCGACATATTTCGCAATGACATCCACTTCCAAATTCACTGCGTCACCCGGTTTCAATTGCGAGAAGTTCGTCACTTCGAAAGTCTGGGGAATTACCGCGATTTCGAAATAATCGTCGCCTAGGTTCGCGATCGTGAGGCTGATGCCCTCGACCGAAACCGAGCCTTTGAAGACCAGATAGCGGGCGACTTCTTTTGGATAGCCGAAGCGAAATGTCCACGAGTCGCCGTGATTTTCTGAACCCAGAAATTCGCCGCGCGCATCGACGTGGCCCTGCACGATGTGACCGCCTAGTCGCGTCGTTGGTGTGACCGCACGCTCGAGATTGACCGGCGAACCTTCTTTCAGATTTCCCAGCGTCGATCGAAAGAGCGTTTCTTTGGAAACGTCAGCCGTAAAAGAATCGGGCTTCACATCGAGGGCGGTGAGACACACGCCATTAACCGAGATAGAGTCTCCATCACGCGATCCTTCGGTCACCATGCGCGCCTCGATCACGATGCGAGCATCCTCTCCGCGCTTTTCGATTGAGCGGATGCGGCCGAGTTCTTCGATGATGCCGGTGAACATAATCGGAGCGCGGGCATCTCTGCCCGCATAGCGCGTAGCGCGCGCTCACGTTACTTGCCCTCCCTGACGGTCGGGCTTCTGACACGACGCCGATTAAGTGTCGGAAGCCCGCGCGTCAGCAAGGGCAACCCGCGCTAGAGTCGACGCAAGAAGAAAGCGATCAGCAAAACCAGCAACCCAATCGCCGGCATTGCCAAAGAAAAAATCACCATCCACTTCGCTTCATTCTTGAATGTGAATCCGAGTAGCTTCATAACATCTCTTTGCGCCATAGCGTGAATCGATCGAAAGGTAAAGGAGTCTCACGCAAAGACGCCAAGTCGCAAAGTTCCGCAAAGATCATGAACGCTGCTTTTCCCGGACGATCAGTATCATTCGCTGAAACACTTCGGCGATCGACTGGCCGCTTGAATCGATCACGATTGCATCTTTGGCTGCCACCAGCGGAGAGTCCGCGCGCGTCGTGTCCCGGCGATCCCGTTCAGTAATATCGGCGAGCGTCTGATCATAAGTCGCTGACCTGTTATGTTCACGCTCTTCAGCCAGGCGTCGTTCCGCTCTTTCCTCCACCACCGCATCCAGGAAGAATTTCACATCAGCATTCGGAAAGACCACCGTGCCGATGTCGCGCCCATTCATGACCGCGCCGCGTTGGCCCAACTCGCGTTGACGCTTTACCATCGCGCGCCGTACGGCGGGAATTGTCGAAACAATCGAAGAGACCTGCGTTACGTCTTCATCCCGAACGCGATCGCTCACGTCGCGGCCGTTTAATGAAACGTGCAACGAATCGGGATCGCCCCCGAGGTCAATCTCAATTCTTTCTGCCAGTGAGGCAACCGCCACATCATCCTGCTCGCTGGTCGATGTCGATTCGATTACTGCGAGCGCCACCGCCCGGTACATCGATCCGGTGTCGATGTAGAGCAGGCCCAATTCGCGCGCCAGCATTCGTCCCAGCGTGGATTTGCCCGAGCCGGATGGTCCATCGATGGCGATGATCAGGTGATTGCTCATTTTGCCGAAACGAAAGAATATCACCATGGTCGCCCGATTCCGCAATTCCGGCAGAATCTCTTTGGCTTTTGGCAACCCGTGACTTTTTCCGGTGAATCTCATAATCTCTGCGCCATAACTAAGGAAAATCACCGCGATGCTCCAAAGAACTTTTCTCTCCCTGATGTTGTTGGTGGCGCTTGTCCCGCGCGCGACCGGCCAGCAACCGCAGCAACGTCCCACGACTGAGCCGCCAAAAGCTGCGACCGCGCAGCCGGAAGCCGAGTCACAGGATGTGGTGAAGATTACGACCAACCTCGTGCAGGTCGACGCCGTAGTAACCAAAGACGGAAAACAAATAACCGATCTCAAAGGGGAAGACTTCCAACTTTTTGAAGACGGCAAACCGCAAACGATCACGGAGTTCTCTTATATCTCAAATGTTCCAACAGTGCCGTCGAACGTGGCCACGACGCCGCCCGCCAAAGACAAAAACGCGGCGCCCGTAATCCCGCCCGCCGTTCGTCCGCACGATGTCCGGCGCACAATCGCTTTGGTAATCGACGATTTGGGAATGTCCTTTCAGAGCGTCTCGTTAGCACGCAGCCAGGCGCGCAAGTTCGTGAACGAACAGCTGCAACCGAATGATTTGGTCGCGATCATTCACACCTCGGGAGAGGTAGGCGCCCTGCAGCAATTCACCACCGACCGGCGAATGCTTTACAACGCGATCGATCGTCTGCGCTGGTATCCATGCAGTCGCGCGGGCATCAATGTCTTTGGTCCCATCGGATCACCAACCACACCGCCGGAACTGCCGTGTGGCAGTTCCCGCAACATCAACGGCACGTTGCAAGTGTTGAGATTCATCGTCGAAGGCATGCGCGATTTGCCGGGACGCAAGTCGCTGGTGCTCATGTCGGACCAACTTCCAGTGGAAACGCAGGATCCGGCCACGACAACTTTGAATCCGGGAGACGGCGACCTCGCTGACGACAGAACGAACTACCGCGGTCAGTTGAAAAAGGTGGCCGAGTTGGCGATTCGCGCTTCAGTCGTGATCTATGCCGTGGACACGCGCGGACTGGCTTACACTGGAATCACCGTCGCTGATGATTTTCGGGGGACGTCGCCGCGGGTCACCGCTCGTGACATCACCAATACCATAAACTCGACGCTCAGCGCCCGATCGATGGCGATGATCGCGGGCCGCGAAGGCTCTGATTTGATAGCTCGACAGACGGGCGGCTTCATGATTCGCAATTCAAATGATTTCGGACTCAAAAAGATCGCCGAAGATCAGAATGGTTATTACCTAATCGGATATCGTCCCACTGACGAGACGTTCAATCGAAAGTTCCATCATCTGAAGGTCACCGTGAAACGACGCGGGCTCGTGGTGCGCACGCGCGAAGGGTTCTTCGGAGTCGGCGAAGAATCAGAGCGGCCCGTTGAGTTAACCGCAGGCGATCAACTGAAGAAGGCGCTCTTGTCTCCGTTCGGCGCCAACGATATCACCGTGCGGCTCACCACGATGTTTACCAACTTTGATAACGGATCGTTGCTGCGCTCGCTACTTTTTATCAAGGCGCAGGATCTGGTCTTTGTCGACGAACCTGACGGCGGACATAAAGCGACATTTGATCTGGGAATAATTCTTTTTGGTGAGAACGGTCGCGTCGCGGATCAGCAGAGCCGGCTAATCACTCTCAGACTGCACAACGACAGCTATCAAAGCGCGCTGCATAGTGGAATCGTTTACAGTCTGGATACTCCGCTCAAGCAAGCGGGAGCATTTCAGTTTCGAATCGCGTTGCGCGATCAGGGTTCATCGCGCGTCGGCAGCGCCGGACAGTTCATTCAAATACCGAATGTCGCAGATGGGCGCCTGGCGCTTTCAGGGCTGGTCGTGCTGAAAGACATACCGGATAAGCCTGAAAGCGCAAATGCGATCCAGCCGGCTGAGCAGGACGCGATCAGCTCAGGTCCGGCGGTCCGGCAGTTTCGCCAGAGCGACAAATTAATCTTCGCTTACTCGATTTACAATGCGCAGCCTGACGCGGCCACTCATCTTCCGCAGCTCACCGCCCAAACGCGCATCTTTCGCGACGGCAAACTAGTATTCACCGGCACTCTGGCGGCGATCGAAGTCAGCCCACAATCAGATCTCAAACGCCTGCCGAGCGTGGGCCGGCTGCAACTCGGAACAGAGTTTCCGCCGGGCGAATATGTCCTGCAGATCATGGTTACGGATAAGTTGGCCAAAGAGAAGCAGCAGATCGCTTCGCAGTGGATCGATTTTGAAGTCGTGAAGTAGCCGCGCTGCTGATCTTTTTGACGATACTCGGGATCGTTCGTCTCAATGAACAAGTCAGATATTTGACTATCATTCACACCTGTATTTCGAATCCGGCGGCGACTCTGTCGCGGAGACGAAGGGAGGATTAGCCATGTTAGTTCGAGTCCTTCTATGTCATTGCCTCATATTCTCAATGCTGTTTGCGACCTATGCCCAGCAACCATCCGCGTCGCCAACTCCAGGACAAACACGTGCGACGCCAGAAAAACCGCCAGAGATCGATTCGCAGGACGTTGTCAGGATTACGACTAATTTAGTCCAGGTCGATGTGGTCGTGACCAAAGGCGACAAGGTGGTGCCGGATTTACAGCCCGCGGATTTCGAGATCTTTGAAGATGGAAAGCCTCAAACCATCACGAACTTTTCTTACGTTTCAAACGTTCCGGACAGGGCGACGGCGAAACTGGCTGCCGTCGCAAAGTCAAAAGACCAGACAACTGCTCCCGTGCCGCCCGCCAAAATCAATCTTCACGATCAAAGGCGAACTATCGCGCTGGTGGTCGATGATTTGGGAATATCGTGGGAGAGCATGCACGCGGTCAAAACGCAAATAAAGAAATTTATCGAAGAACTCTCTTCTAATGATCTGGTGGCAATTATCCGCACCGGCGGCGACGTCGGCGCGTTACAACAATTCACTAACGACAAACGCGTATTGCAAAACGCTCTCGATCGGTTGCGCTGGAATCCCTGTAGCCGCGCGGGCTTTCATGTCTTCCAACCTTTGGGCTCGACCGGCCCCGATTCAGCGCTTTGCTCACAGAGTGTGATGAACAGCACGCTCAAATCTCTAAAGTTTATTCTTAAAGGCATGGGCCTTTTGCCGGGACGCAAATCCATGGTCCTCCTTTCAGATTATCTTCCGGTACAAGATCAGCAGCCGTCGGCTTATGATCAAACGGTGAACGCGATGAGCGATGCGTCGAACAGTAACAACAGCGATCCCGAGGGCGCCACAACGAACGATTCATCCCTGCCCGATCTCGGTACGAGCTACGCCGCCCAGTTACAGAGCATTGCCGAAATTGCAATTCGATCGTCAGTGGTGATTTACGCGGTTGATACGCGGGGCCTGCAATACACCGGATTGACGGCAGCCGATCAGGTCACAGGCAATTCCCGGCAGATGACAACTCAAATCGCCGCGACTATGCGCTCGCGCTCTGCCCAACTGTTGAGTGGCCGTGAAGGCTCTGATTTGATCGCGCGGCAAACAGGTGGCTTCCTGATTCGCAATTCAAATGACTTTGGTTTGAAAAAGGTGATGGAAGATCAGCAGGGCTATTACCTGATCGGCTTCCGGCCAACCGAAGAAACATTCAACCGTAGTTTTCATCACCTCAAGGCGAGATTGAAACGCGGCGGCTTTACCGTCCGCACGCGCGCTGGATTCTACGGCTTCACTGAAGAGCAAGCGCGGCCGCCGGCACTCTCGGCTACGGACGCGATGAACAAAGCATTGATCTCCCCATTTGGCGCGCATGACGTGTCGATCCGTCTGACAACTTTTTTTATTGAAGAGCCCGGCAAAGGACCGATGCTGCGCTCCTTTCTCTATTTCGATCCTCACGATCTGACTTTCACTGACCAGCCGGATGGTTTTCATGTGACAAACCTCGACATTGACGGAATGCTGTTTGGTGATAACGGCAGGGTGATAGGCCAGACCCATCAAAGCGGATCGGTGCGGGTTCTTCCGGATGCATATGAGCGCACCGTGCGCGACGGCATAGTCTATAGCTTTGATCTACCGGTGAAACTCCGCGGTGGAGTTCAGTTTCGGGTGGCAGTTCGGGATATCGGCTCCGGCCGCATCGGTTCGGCGGGTCAATTTGTCGATATACCCAACCTGCAAAATGGACGGCTGGCGATGTCCGGAATTGTGGTGCGCCAGGAAAACGCCACCAAGCCGGCTGGAAGCCGTACCGCCGATCAGGCCGGGCCGGGGCCGGCAGTGCGCCGTTTTCATCAGGGCGAGAACGCGGTTTTTGCCTACGTGATCTTTAACGGTAATCAATCAGCGCAGCTAACAGCCCAGACGCGCGTCTTTCACGATGGCAAAATGATTTTTAGTTCCGATCCGGTTCCGGTTAGCGTGCAGGGTCAAACCGATCTAAAGCATCTGGCAAACGGCGGTCGCCTGCAACTGGCATCTGACATGTTGCCCGGCGATTACGTCTTGCAAATCATCGTCACCGATTCCGCGGACAAACAGAAGCCGCGCGTTGCTTCGCAGTGGATCGATTTTGAAGTCGTGAAGTGAGCTGCGATTGACCCAACGTGAAAACCTGGGATTGAGATCGTCAGGCGCTTGTTATTCTGAGACGAGCGGTCTATAAGTAGCCCGACCTCCAATGCGTTCGATCCTGCTCAAGATTTTTTCAGTCGCTCTGTTCGCGTCGCTTGGCATCGGTGCGAATGCAAAGCTCGAAAAATATAAAAGCGTCAGTTCTCCTGATGTCTCAAAGCGAATCGTTAGAGACAAAACGCATCGCTTTAGAATTCGCACCATCACTGCCGGCGTCAATCTCAAGAACACCTCTGATCGGGCGACCGTCGAATCGGCAATAGGATTTCTCCAGAAAGCCAAAAAGAAATTCGAAGATGAAGGCTACGAGATTCAGACTTTGCGCATCGCTACCCAGCCTTTGCCCGAGTATCTCAACGGCAAGTCGCGCGCAGCAGTGCTGGCGGATCTCAAAGCGATTGACGGAGTGGTCTCCGCTAAGAATGTGCTGTTCAGCATTGGGCCGGTCATTACGGATGACCGCTACGACCCGGAGTTTGCGTCGTGGGCGACTCAACTCGTTAAGGAAACAAAGAACATCAATTTCAGCGTGACTGTCGCGTCACCTGAGCGGGGCATTCACCGGCAGACGGCGCTGACTGCCGCTGAAGCAATCGTAGCCATTAGTAAAAGTAGTCGTGGTGGTGAAGGCAATTTTCGTTTCACCGCCGCGGCAAATTGTCTCGCCGATACGCCGTTCTTTCCGGTGGCTTATCATCAGGGTGGGGCCGCCTTCAGTATCGGTCTGGAAACTCCCGGTCTCCTGCTGGAAGCATTTCGAGACTCCAAAGACATCGAAGACGCCAAAGCAAAACTCAAAGCTTTATTAGAGACGGAATTCCGCCCGGTCGAAAAGCTGGCCTGGGAAATTGCTCGCGACGATCATCGTGAGTATCGAGGGATAGACGTTTCGCCGGCCCCCGGAAAGGACCAGAGCATCGGCGCAGCTATCGAGGCCCTGACGCGACTTCCATTTGGCAGCGCTTCAACTTTGGCTGCGTGCGCGGCGATTACGGATGTGCTGAAAAGTTTGAGCATCAAGATCTGTGGCTATTCCGGTCTGATGCTGCCCGTGCTCGAAGACCCGGTCCTGGCCCAGCGCGCCGCCGAAGGGCGATACAGCGTGCGCGAACTGCTGCTCTATTCGAGCGTGTGCGGCACGGGCCTCGATGTCGTCCCACTGGCCGGTGACACGCCGGCGAAAGAACTCGCCGCACTGATTCGCGATGTCGCGGCGCTCTCGACCAAACTTCACAAGCCGCTTTCTGCTCGACTCTTTCTTATCCCGGGAAAGAAGGCCGGAGATCGCGCCGAATTTGATAATCCGTTTCTGACCAGTTCGGTTGTGATGAAACTTGATTGAGGGATTGGGTTGCCAAGACGCGATACGACTTGAGTTGAGCACAGTAATCACAATTTGTGATCACTTCCTCTTTCAAATTGCGCGATTCGCCCAGCCGCGTTCACGCGGCTTTCGCGAAGCGTTGCTAGACCGGCGCTTTTAGCGCCGGGGTACGAGGGGTGAAAATGAACCCAGCGCGCTTTAGCGCGCTGCCCGGATCGCTTTAGCATCTGGCTAAAGCCGCCCATCAGTAAGCCCGTTGAAACGGGCTAACTCAATTTCCATTTGTCTTTGACCCGGCCGTAGAACGGCCGGTCTAGCAACCCTGCGGGAAGCCTCGTGAACGAGGCCTAGAGTAATCGAATAGCCATACACAAAAACAATCACCCGAAGCTTTTGACTTCGGGTGATTGCCCCAGCATGCAGCGGAGTTCTCCTGTTTGAATCTACTGCGTGCTGACTTCAAAATTTCGCTCAGCGGCTTTTCAGCGCCACAGTTTCAACCCGCACGTCGAGAGCTGCCATCTCCTTTTGAGTCGCGCGCTCGGACCGTGATTTTACGGCGAGCAATCCGTCGGTCTCACCATCAACCCAAGCCCGCGCGAAAAAATATTTGTTCCCGTAGCGATTGAAAACCAGCGCTGCGCCATCGGACGATTTGCGAATAGATGAACTCATCGACGCCATCGCAGTCGGGCCGCCGTCCTTAGCTCGAATCTGCAGTACGGCATTGTCTGACGCGGGATTGACTTGGGTAATCGTGTATTCACCCGCCGGCAGGGTCGCACCGCCAACGTTGAATTGGAACGGGATGTTCGCAATCAACTGTCTGCGGCCATTATTTTGGGCCCTGACCGCCACTGCCATCGAGCCCATCAGCACCAACAACGCCATCATTGTGTAAGCCTGCTTTTTCATCTTCGTATCTCCTTTTTGTCCTGCACCCTCCTCACGGTTGGGTTTCTGCTTTACTGCCGTGGCGGTTGAAGCGACCGGCGGCTTGTCTGTGGGCGTCTTTCGACCAACTGCTTCACCACTGTTGCCTTACACTTGATAACGCGGAGGTCACGCGCAAACTCCCTCACTCTGGACAAACTTTTGTTGTAGAATCTCGCCGCCAACGCCGATGCCATGCCGCCTACGGAAAATGTGACGCAATTATTGATGAAGTGGAGCGAGGGCGACGAGACCGCGCTCGAGCAGTTAATGCCACTCGTTTACAGCGAATTGCGGCGCCTGGCGAGTAATTACCTGCGACGCGAACGTCAGAACCACACGTTGCAACCGACGGCCCTGGTCAACGAAGCCTATCTAAAGTTAGTCGATCAACGAAAACCTCGTTGGCAGAATCGCGCGCAGTTTTACGGGGTGGCGGCGCAAATGATGCGGCGGATTTTGGTTGATCACGCGCGTCAAAATAAGGCCGCGAAACGTGGCGGTTCTGAGCAGCAGAGGCTTTCGATTACCAGCGCCGGCCAGTTGGGCGAAAAGCCTGACATCGATTTGCTGGCGCTGCATGAAGCGCTCGAAGAATTGAAAACGTTCGATTCCCAACAGGAGCGGATCGTGGAGCTGAAGTTTTTTGGCGGGCTGTCAATTGATGAGACGGCGGAAGTTCTCGGCGTCGGCCATGCGACGGTTGAGCGCGATTGGAAAATGGCGCGCGCCTGGCTGCGGCGAAAATTAGAATAATTGTTTGAGGGATTCAGACTGGGCGTTTCGCGTTAACTAGGAAGAGAGTCAGAATCGACGGGCAGTGTATCCATGAAACCTGAACGCTGGCAAAAAGTTAAAGAGATATTTCACGCGGCGCTCGATCGCCCTCCAGCGGATCGATCTGCTTTTGTCTTAGATGCGTGCGGGGGAGATGAGGCGCTGCGAAAGGAAGTCGAGTCGCTCATCTCGTCAGATGGACGTGGTCAGGATTTTCTGAACTCTCCTGCTTACGAGGTAGCCGCGGGAATGCTCGTGGATGACAAAGCAAGGTTGAAACAGGGACGAATGATCGGTCCTTTCGAGATCGTTTCATTTATCAGCCGCGGCGGGATGGGCGAAGTTTATCTCGCTCAGGATCGACGCCTTAGCCGCAAAGTCGCGTTGAAGCTTCTGCCTCCGGCATTCACGAAAGATGACGAACGCCTGCGGCGCTTTGAGCAGGAAGCACGAGCGGCTTCAGCATTGAATCACCCGAACATCATCACTATCTACGAGATTCTCAAAACTGAATCGACCCACGCGATCGCCACGGAGTTTGTGGAGGGCGAAACCCTGCGCCAGCGTCTTTCACACTCGGCGCTGACTCTCTCGGAATCGCTCAGCATCGCGATCCAAGCCGCTGACGCGCTGACGGCCGCGCACAAAGTCGGCATTATCCATCGCGACATCAAGCCCGAAAACATCATGCTACGCCCGGATGGTTATGTGAAGGTGCTTGATTTCGGTTTGGCCAAACTCGCCGAACAATCGCCCGCTGTCTCTGCCGATGAAGCGCTCACCAAACAAGTGCGAACCGGATCGGGAGTAGTCATCGGCACCGCTGGATACATGTCGCCGGAACAGGCGCGCGGCAAAACGGTCGATGCACGATCCGACATTTTCAGTTTGGGGGCGGTCATCTATGAAATGGTGACGCAACGCAAACCGTTCGACGGCGAAACCCCAAGTGATGTGCTCGCGTCGATCTTAAAGACTGAGCCATCGCCGGTTTCGCAATTCTTTTCCGATGCTCCGCCGGAGTTGACGCGTATCGTAGCCAAGACGCTGCGCAAAGATCGTGAGGAGCGTTATCAGGTCGTCAGGGATCTGTTGTTGGATTTGAAGAGCTTGCGGCAGGAACTGGAATTTCAAGCGCGCTTCGGGCAGTCTGCCGCTTCCGCCGGCGTGGCGAGCATGGCGGCGCCGGTAACTCGGTCCGTCATGGCCCAGGATACAGTCGAGCCTCAGGGCGCGGTGACGACGATTAGTCAGGCTTTAAGCGTCGAACTAAAGCGGCGTCCAACCCGTCTGATTCTTTCGCTGGCCATCGTCGCGATTGTTCTGATTGCCGGCGCCATTGGTTTGCACGCGCTGCTCAATCGCACGCCGCGTCGCACTCACTTCCAGTCTTCAACGATCGCCCGGATCACAAATTCCGGCAAAGTGATCGATGCGCGTTTGTCCCATGATGGGCAGTACCTCATTTATTGCCTGAGCGACGCCGGAAAGCAAAGCATCTGGATCCGACAAGTCAGCACGGCTAATGACAAGCTCGTTGTGCCACCGGCAGCGGTGGGGTTGTTCGGGATTACAATCTCGCCCGACGATCACGACCTTTATTATGTCGTCAAACAGAATTTTGATGCCGGAACTCTCTATCGCACACCACTTCTAGGCGGGACTTCCGTCAAGTTGTTGGACCGAATTGATTGTCCGGTGACACTCGCGCCTGACGGTAAGCGGATGGCATTTGTGCGCGCGAGTTACCCGACGGAAAACGAAAGCGCGTTGGTGGCCGCCAACATTGACGGCAGCAATCAGCAGGCGTTGGCCGTGCGCAAAAAACCGGAACGTTTTGCTCCCGTATTTTTTACTGGCCCCTCCTGGTCTCCGGACGGCAAACTAATCGCCGCGAGTGTCTTGACGCAGGCGACCACGGAATTTGATGCTGCCCGCAGTGAAGTCATTGCGTTTCCAGTCGCGGGCGGCCCTGCAATCAAACTAAGTCGCGACCCGTGGCCATTCAGCGCGCAGGTTCAGTGGTTGCCCGATATGACCGGCTTACTGGTAGCCGCGGGCGACAATGGAGGTACCGGAGCAAAGATCTGGCTTCTCTCTTATCCTGAGGGAACCAGCAAACAAATCACCAACGATCTCGATCAACATCGCACCATTGGCCTCACGGCTGATGGCAGCAAATTCGTAAACATCGTGGGCACCGGCCTGGTGAGCGTTTGGACGGCACCCGATGGCGACGCCAGCCGCGCCGTGCAAGTTCCAGTGGGGAATATCGGCGCGTTTTCCGGGCTGGGAAACTCGCTGACATGGACGCCCGGCGGCCAAATCGTTTTTGCTTCGGCCGATGGGAACGAAATAAATCTGTGGATCGGGGACGCCAGTGGCGCGAACCGTCGGCCTTTGACCTCAAATGGCGGAATCAATGTGAATCCGGTGGTCTCCCCAGATGGAAGCTATATCGTCTTTAGTTCTACGCGCACTGGCCAGCCCAACATTTGGCGGATTCAGATCGACGGCAGTAATCCGAAGCAGCTTACCAACGGACTAGGTGACTCGCGGCCCGTCATATCTCCCGACGGAAAGTGGGTTGTCTATTCCCGTTTAATGCCGACGCGGCCAACGCTTTGGAAAGTTGCTATCGAGGGCGGCGAGCCGGTCGAAGTGACGCACCGTGCCGCGACCAGTCCGATGATTTCTCCTGACGGCAAATTCCTCGCCTTTCTTTATACCGATTCACCGGATCCATTAACGCCTCCAAATCGAATCGCGATCATGCCATTCGATGGCGGTGAAGCGATCAAGACTTTTGAGTTTCAGCCGGCCACGACCGTCTTTACCGTTACTCAATGGTCGAATGACGGGAAATCAATTCTTTACACGACAAACACCAACAACCTAACCAACATTTGGGCACAACCGATCGACGGCGGCGCGCCAAAACAAGTGACCGATTTCAAAGAGCTCTACCTGACCGGCTTTGCCTGGTCACGAGATGGCAAGCAATTAGCCTGCTCTCGCAGCAATTACACGCGCGACGCTGTGATCGTCAGTGAAACAAAGTGAGGCTCTTTTGGTTTTGGCTGGCCTGTGGAATCAGAGGTTATTCAGAATCGACAACGCCGTGCCTTCAAAGATCCGCCGCTTCTCTTCATCAGGAATGTCCAAACCTTCAATCGAGGAAACCGCGCGATCGATCGAGCCGAGCAGGTGTGGATAGTCGCTGCCCATCACCATGTGATCACTGCCTAACATATTTCTCGCCATCATCAGCATGTGCGGATTGAAATTCACCGTGTCGTAATAGAGTCGCTTGAGGTAAACGCTCGGCAGTTCATCGATCTTCGCGCGACACTCGACGAAATCCCGCCAGCCGTTATCCAGTCGCTCCATCAGATAAGGCACTGCGCCGCCGAGATGCCCGACGATCCAACGAATGTCGGGAAAGTCTTTCAGCACTCCGTCAAAGCACATGCGCGCCACGGCCAGCGTGGTGTCGAACATGAATCCGACTAGTGGCCCAAGCACGTATTCGCGAAACGGATCGGTGTTCGCCGGCAGCATCGGATGCAACAGAATGCAGAGCTTCATAGCGTTAGCTTCGGCGAAGAACGACCGGTACTCGGGAGAGGTCAGCGGCTTGCCGCCGATGTTACTCAGAAGGATCACGCCGTTCAACTTCAATTCATCAATCGCGCGGTGAAGTTCCTTGAGCGCTGCGTCCTTGTCATCCATCGGAATGGACGCGAACGCTTTGAAGCGCGTGGGATGCTGTCCGATTAGTTCCGCGTACGAGTCGTTAACGATGCGCGCGATTTCCGGTTGATGTGCCGCATCGGTAAAGAAGACATTCGGCGTCGAAAGCGAGACGACTTCAACATCCACCCCGACGCGGTCCATGTCTTCGAGACGTTTGGCGACATCAGTCATCGCCGGCGTCACGCCAAAAAAACGCGCGCCGCGATAGGTGATTATCGTTTGGCCTGAGGGACTCTTGTCGAACGAGAACTCAGAAGGCAGTTCGCGAATCTTATCGAAATAGATCGGCGGGTAGTAATGGGTGTGGAGATCGAATTTGTGCATCGCGTAGGACCTGAACGTTCGCACGATACTCGCAAGTTCTTGTCGAACGCAAATAGCAGAAAGTTAGCGGTGCAGTTTGATTTTGGGCCTATCTTATTCACACCGTGGCTTTAGCCCGGTGATTAGCAGTGGTATTAGATCTGAAGAACTGTTTCAACGGCGTCAATACAGTTGACTCACCACGGCGATGGCTTTGCCACACTGATGCGCGGCAAGTCTCGGACTTGCCGATACTTGGTCCATTTAGTCTAAACGGTCTTTGACCGTGGCGGGTCGGAGACCCCATAAAAGAAAAACGGTACGCCGACGGCAAGTCTCAGACTTGCCGCCCATCAGAATGGCAGAGCCATTGCAGGGTAGACCTGAGCAACCCGATCAACGGGCTGAAGCTGCGGTGTGAATTCAAAACTACAAACGCATTAGCACGAAGTACGGCGCGCTCAATTCATGATCGTCATTCCCGACATACCACGCATGCTAAACACCTGATTGGACGGGTTCTTAATACCCAGTGTCGTCTGCACTAAATCGATTTCCATGAGCACGCGCATCTCAGGCCGGCCAATCTGATCGGCCAGCGTGCGCGCCCGATCAAAATCAATTCGTCCCAGTCCCGCCAGCATTTGATCGAGCATTCCGATCAGGTTCCCGAGGTTGTTTACGCCCGGCATGATCCATTCGCCGTCTTTCAGGTAATGAAAATCGATTCCATCGAGCACGACCGCCGCCGCCACCAACTCATTCAAC
>DASWQK010000043.1:0-15537 GCA_036403735.1 Pyrinomonadaceae bacterium | reverse complement strand
CTACCGGTCGGTTCATGATCCGGTGCGGCTGCTAACAATCGACGGCTTCGATCAAATGGTGGCGCGCTTCACGACCGACATTCCGTATTTGTCGAATTGGGGACAGCCCTTGCTGATTGGACCAGGATCGATTCTGGTCGCGCACACGGATCATGAAAGAGTGAAGAAGAGTGAGTTAACGCGAGCAGTGGAAATATATGTTGACCTGGTACGGAGACTAACGTTACAGAACCGCGAGCGGTAGCGAGCGGGATCAAGACTCGACCCGCATAAATTGCGCTCGACTGTTCGCGAATTGAATCTTTAACCCGCTCGCTATCGCTCGCAGCTCCGACGCGGCATACTGCCAACCATGAAGATCGCACTAATCGGATACGGCGCGATGGGCCAACTGGTCGGCAAGCTGGCCGCTGACCAGGGCCACAAAATCGCTTTGACTCTCGATCTTGATGACGCAGATCGCAGCATCGAGGATATCGCGGAGGCTTTGCGCGCGTGCGATGTGGCAATCGATTTTTCAATTGCCGACACCGTGCCGAAGGACGTGGAGGCATGCGCGCGCGCAGGTGTGCCGCTGGTTGTGGGCACGACGGGTTGGCAATCGCAGTTCGAACAGGTGCGAGATATGGTCGAGCAGTACGATGGCGCGCTGATCCACGGCGCGAATTTCTCGATCGGCGTGCAACTCTTTTATCGCATCGCGGCGCGCGCCGCTGAGCTGTTTCGCAATGTGGATTCGTACGATCCATTTATTGATGAGGCTCACCACAAACGAAAACGCGACGCGCCATCGGGAACTGCGATCCACCTTCATAAGATCGTCAGCCGGGAAATTGATCGCGACGTGCCCGTTTCCTCGACGCGGGCCGGTTACATTCCCGGCACGCATCGAGTCGGCTTTGACTCAGTCGCCGATCAGATCACAATCACCCATGAAGCGCGCTCGCGCGAAGGCTTTGCGGCCGGCGCGCTACTGGCCGCGCAATGGATCGTCGGACGTAAAGGTGTCTATGAGTTTTCAGAAGTTTTCGATGAGATCATAAAGGATCTTCGGAATGTTTAGAGGCGGGCTACTGCCCGCCCGAACAACTGTTTAGAAGCCGGACTTGTCCGGCTAACACGGTAGCGGACAAGGCCGCTATTTAGATAATTCGAATATTTTCTCCGTCAAATGGCGGGCAGTAGCCCGCCTCTAAACGAAGAGGAATAAGGCGATGACAATGAAACTTAACTGGATGCGCGGCTGCGCGACGGCTCTGGTGACGCCATTCAAATCGGATGGCACGATCGATGAAGAGCGCATGCGCTCACTTGTGGATCGGCAAATCAAGGGTGGCGTGCAGTTGTTGGTGCCCTGTGGCACGACGGGCGAGAGCGCCACGATGACTGAAGAAGAAGATGCGCGTGTGATAGCAATGACAATCGATGTGGCACGCGGTCGCGCGAAAGTCATTGCCGGGACGGGAAGCAATTCGACTGCGTCGGCCATTGAGTATTCAAAGCGCGCGCGCGACATGGGCGCGAATGCGCTGTTGCAAGTTGCTCCCTGGTACAACAAACCGACACAGGAAGGTTTGTATGCTCACTTTCGCGCTATCGCCGAAGCTGTTCCGGAAATGCCGATCATGCTTTACAACGTGCCGGGGCGCACCTCGTCGAACATCGCTGCGCAGACGACGCTGGGTCTCGCGCGCGATTGCGAAAACATCGTGGCGGTTAAAGAAGCGTCAGGGAATCTTTCGCAGATCATGGAGATTTTGCGTGAGCGGCCGGCGAACTTTTCCGTTTTATCGGGCGACGACGCGGTGACGTTACCGCTGATCGCGCTGGGCGCGAATGGAATCGTAAGCGTCGCCTCAAATGAGGTCCCTGACCTAATGTCGCAGATGACGAATCTCGCGCTTGAAGGAAAGTGGGACGATGCGCGGCACCTTCATTATCGTCTGCTGCCACTGATGGAAGTGAACTTCATCGAATCAAGTCCGGGACCCGTCAAAGCTGCCATGGCACTGATGGGTTTGCTGGCAGAGAATTTCCGTTTGCCGCTGGTGCCAATCCAGGAAAAGAGTCGCGCGCGGATTCGCGAAGTGCTGGCGGAACTCGGCGTGTTGGGCGCGCAAGTCGCTGCCTAAGAAGTCAGAACCGCCTGCGGTAGCGGGCGGGCCTTATCTATGTGGAATGATAAGGATACTCCTTTGGCACATCTGATTACGTTTCGATGTTATGGAACGTGGTTGCATGGTGATGAGAGAGGCGCCATCGATCGGTTCCACCATACGTATAAAGCGCCTCTTGCCCATGCCAACGAAAAACGGTACGAACACAATCGAGCGATGCTTAAAGGAGATCCGGTCAAGCTGGATGCCAAACGCCGGTCGTCCGTAGAAAGAGCAATTCGAGAGACGTGCAACATTCGGACCTGGATACTGCATGCTGTTAGCGTTCGAACAAATCATGTGCACGTAGTCGTTTCAATTGGATTAAGGAAACCTGACGCGGCGCTCAATGCGCTCAAAGCAAACGCAACGCGTCAAATGAGGCAGGATGGAAACTGGAAGCCTCAGTACAGTCCGTGGGTAAACAAAGGCAGTAAGCGAAACCTATGGAATGAGCGCAGTGTCGCTCAAGCGATAGACTATGTTGTGAATGGGCAAGGAGATGACCTGCCGGACTTTAATTAAGATTTGGCCCGCCCGCTACCGCAGGCGGTTCTGACTTCATGTCACTGCAAAAACAAATTGAAGAACTTGCATCGCGCGATGCTAAGGATTATTCCGATCAGGACCTCGCGCTCTTCAACGAATTTAAGGCCGCATTGAATCGCGGTGAGATTCGCGCCGCCGAGCGTGACGCGGATGGGAAGTGGCGCACCAACGCGTGGGTGAAGCGTGGCATTCTGCTCGGCTTTCGCATGGGTGCGATCGTGGAGATGACTCCTCCGGGTGCGCCGTTACAGTTTCTCGACAAGGACACTTATCCAATCAGGAGATTCTCACGAGACGATCGGGTGCGCATCGTGCCCGGCGGCTCGAGCATTCGCGACGGCGCTTTCATTGCACCCGGTGTTGTCTGCATGCCGCCGATGTTCGTCAACGCGGGCGCTTACGTTGATGAAGGAACGATGATAGATAGCCACGCCCTCGTTGGTTCGTGCGCGCAGATCGGAAAGCGCGTGCATCTCTCTGCGGCAGCGCAAATCGGAGGCGTGCTGGAACCAGCTGGCGCAATACCAGTGATCATCGAAGACGACGTCATCGTGGGCGGCAACTGCGGTGTTTATGAAGGAGCGATCGTGCGCGAGCGCGCGGTGCTGGCGTCGGGAACAATCATCACTGGTTCGACACCGGTATTCGATCTTGTGCGCGGCGAGATTTATCGACGCAGCGCCCATGCGCCCCTTGAGATTCCCGCCGGCGCTGTAGTGGTGCCCGGTTCGCGCGCAATCCAAACGGAAAAGGGCCGCGAGTGGGGCTTGTCGCTGTATGCACCCGTGATTGTTAAGTATCGCGATGAGAAGACAGACGCGGCGACGCAGTTGGAAGAGGCGCTACGTTGATTGGGACAGTTAGAGAGTTGGCGTGATCGAATTTGAAATAGTTGGACAGGTAAGCGAGATTCAACCAATCGCTGTTGGACCAAGTGTGCGCGATCGCGCTCGCTTGCGGAAACAATATGGCGTGGGGCGATGGCGCAAGTTGAAGGGAATTGCCAACGTTCGACTTGTTAGTGGTAGGATACGCTTGGCCGAGATTCATTGGTATGAAGCGCACGGCATCGGCAAACGCGAGTTCAAAATCAAGTTGCCTTTCTTAGATTAGTGATATGGAAGACAAAGCCGTTCATTTTGTAATTTGTCTCGACAACTCTGACTATCCCGCTTCGCTGGAAATCGGAAAGTTGTATCGAGTCCTTCCCGATGAAGAAGCGGCAGCCGAAGGCTATCTCCGAGTGATTGACGAGAGCGGAGAAGACTACGCGTTTCTAGCAAGTCGCTTTCATCCCGTTCAATTACCACCAGCCGTCGAACAGACACTGTTGACAGCGTCAGGCCGTTGAGGCTGTTAGCGTCATGATCGTCAAACTGAAGAAAAAGAATGCTAGTTACCGTGACCTCACGTTTGGTCAGCCGTACGTGGTAATCGGCATCGAAGCGAATGATCTGCGCATTTTGAGTGATGCCGGCCGGCCCTTTCTTTATCCTGCTGATCTTTTCGCGATCGTCGATGCGCAAGAACCAAGTGATTGGGTTACCGAATTCGGCGAAGATCGAGAGCGATATTCGTATCCAGCGACACTCAACAAGGCGGGGTTCTTCGAAGACTTCTTCGATGAAAAGAGGAAGGCTGTCACTACATTCTGGCGCGTTGTGAATCAACGGCTCGCTGGCAGCGATCGAAGAGTTGTATAGTCTATTTTCCTTGAAACAATTCCAACCACCACCATTTCTGCGCGGCATTGAGAAGAGCATGATCCGAAAGATTTCGGATCGCGCGAAGCCGGGCAGCATCAGCCTCGGGCTCGGTGAACCTGATCTGCCGACGCCGGACGTGATCATTCGTGAAGCCGTCCGCGTCATTCAGGAAGAGAAGAGCGGATACACTCTGCAGGCCGGAATCCCGGCGTTGTGCGAACGCATCGCGGGCGATTATCCGCACATGAACCTTTCGACTGATAGTGTCATGGTTACTGCCGGATCGCAGGAGTCGTTGTACTTGATCCTCCGCACGCTGGTTGAAGAAGGCGATGAGGTGCTAATACCGAATCCCGGCTTTATCGCTTATCCGATGATCCTGAAAATGATCGGCGCGAAGATGGTTGGTTATCGATTGCCGGCGCAGAGCGACTTCAGTTTTGATCTCGACGATTTTAAGAAGCAGATCACGCCGAAAACTAAAGTAGTTATCTGCATCAGCCCGTCGAATCCGACCGGGCGCGCCCTGTCGAAGGAAGAATTGCAAGCAATGGCCGACGCGGTGACGGCCAGCGGCTCAGATGCTTACATTGTCAGCGATGAGATTTATCGCGAGCTTTATTACACGCCGGAACGTCCGGCATCGATCTCGGAATTCTATCCGCGCACAATCATCGTCAGTGGTCTCTCGAAATCCATGCGCATGACCGGGTGGCGAATTGGTTGGCTCGCGGGTGACGCAG
Organism: Pyrinomonadaceae bacterium; assembly: GCA_036403735.1. Taxonomy (GTDB): domain Bacteria; phylum Acidobacteriota; class Blastocatellia; order Pyrinomonadales; family Pyrinomonadaceae; genus UBA11740. Next base: position 10,383 of record DASWQK010000043.1, on the reverse strand, counting down.
AAGTAATGCGCGCGGCGCTGGTGCTGCACGGTTACGTGGTTACCTGTGCGTCAAGCATTTCGCAGAAGGCAGCGCTGGCCGCATGGACTGATGAAGCCGCTGTGGCTCGGGCAGAGTATCGCGCGATCTTTCATCGACGTCGCGATCACTTACTTCGACTGTTGCGCGATGAATTAGGATTGCGTTGCATTACGCCGGAAGGCGCGTTCTATACGATGGTGGATGTCAGCAAGTACGGCGATGAATTGAAGGTCGCCGAAGCGGGGCTCGAACAAGGTGTGGTTACCATTCCGGCCGCCGCGTTTGGCGATGAGAGCAAAGGCTTCCTGCGCATCTCGTTCTGTGCCGATGAAGAGAAATTGAGCGAAGGCGTGCGCAGATTGGGAGCAGCGCTGAAATCCCTGGGATCATAAGATTTGTTTAGAGGCGGGCTACTGCCCGCCCGAACAATGTTTAGAAGCCGGACTTGTCCGGCTGACGCGGTGGCGGACAAGTCCGCCATCTAAACAATTGGAATATTTTTCAATCAGGCGGGCGGTAGCCCCCCTCTAAACGAAATGACAGACAAGAAATTTCGTGTTGGCATTCTCGGGGCGACTGGCGTGGTGGGCCAGCGCTTCATTCAACTGCTCGAAGATCACCCGCGGTTCGAAATAACCGCGCTCGCCGCCTCTGATCGTTCGCAAGGGAAAACGTTCGCCGAGGCTTGTACCTGGCGCTTGCCCGGCGATATGCCCGAATGTGTGAAACAGATCATCGTGCAGCGCCCAGCGCCGCCGCTTGACTGCGATCTTGTCTTTTCGAGTTTGCCGGGCGACATAGCCGGGGAATCGGAGGAAGAATTTGCCCGCGCTGGTTATCCCGTGATCAGCAATTCTTCTCCGCATCGAATGAGCGCTGATGTGCCTCTGCTGATCCCCGAGGTAAACGCGGACCATGTCGCGCTAATCGACGTGCAGCGAAAGAAGCGCGGCTTCGAACGCGGATTCATCGTCACAAATCCAAACTGTTCAGCGATCGTTGTAGTGATGGCGCTCGCGCCGCTGCATGCAAAGTTCGGCGTCTCATCGTGTGTCGTGACTACGATGCAGGCTCTCTCCGGCGCTGGATATCCGGGGGTTGCTTCGCTCGACGCCACCGACAACGTGATTCCATTTATCGGCGGTGAAGAAGAGAAGATCGAAGCTGAAACTTTGAAATTGCTTGGTCGGGTTCAGGACGGTGCGATTGCAGAACCAGACATGAAAGTTAGCGCGCAGTGCAATCGTGTTAACGTAAGCGATGGTCACCTGGCGTCGATTCGAGTGAAGCTGGAAAGAGCAGCATCAGTTGATGATATTCGCGCAGCGCTCGCTTCCTTCACTTCCGAGCCGCAACACTTGAAACTTCATTCAGCGCCGGAAAGACCGATCATTGTCAGGAGCGAAAACGATCGTCCTCAGCCACGCCTCGATCGCGATGCAGGAAACGGGATGAGCGTAACCGTCGGCCGGATTACGGCGGACACCGTGCTTGATTATCGATTCGTAGCGTTGGGCCATAATACGATTCGCGGCGCAGCGGGCGCGGCAATTCTCAACGCTGAGCTGCTGGTGGCGCGCGGATATCTGAGGAGATAAGCAAATTTGGAGTGCGGCGACTTATCGCCGCTTTCTCCATCGAATCTGCTCAAGATGCCGTGGCCGCGACAAGGCGCGGCCTGACAAAGCGCTGACAAGTAAGCAAACTCCAAAATCCGTCATGCCGTCAGTTGCCCTCATCTGTACCGCAAATAGATGTCGAAGTGTGATGGCGCACGCCATCTTTATCGAAGAGGCGCGCAAGAGATCGCTGAACCTTGATATCTATTCCGCCGGCATCCTCGATTTTTCAGAGCAGCCGCCCTTGATTGAGACTTCGCGGACCTGCCGGCATTACCACACGCCGCCTCCCAAGGAAACGCCCACCTGGATACGCGAACTGCCGCTCGCCTCGATCGATCGATTCCTGGTGATGGAGCAGGACCACGCCGATGCGCTTAGAAGTGAATTTGGAATCCCGGCGGATCGCATCAGCCTGCTGGGCACTTTCGATCCGGAGCATCGCGGCGTTGAGATCGCCGATCCTTTTGGTCACAGCGACCTGGTCTACCAGAATTCTTACCAGCTGATTCGTGACTGCATCATCGGCTATCTCGACTCGACGAATGAGTTTGGGACGCCCATTCAGTGATCGCAGCCTTCAACTCATCCAATTGATTGTCAAAGAAATGTCCCGCTCCTTTTATGACGCGCAATTCAGGCGCCGCGTTCAAGGCGACCCGGGCAACTAACTCACGCAACCGATCGACACTGCCATACTCATCTTTGTCGCCTTGCACAAACAGTATTGGTTTCTGCGAGCCTTCCAGAAAGCTGAAATCATATTTATCGACGGGCGTGCCGATGCTAATCAATCGCGTAACGCGATCGTCTGTCATTCCGACTTCCAAACCCACGCGCGCGCCAAATGAAAATCCGCACAAAGTGATTTTCTGCGCCGGATAATTCTCAGCCAGGTAATCCAAACCGGCGCGCGCGTCTTCGCGCTCACCACGTCCTTCGTCGTGCTCACCCGTGCTCTGCCCCACGCCGCGGAAATTAATTCGCAAAACGACGAGTCCGGCATCATTCAACGCCGAGGCCGCGCGAAACACGACTTTGTTGTGCATCGTGCCGCCAAAGAGCGGGTGCGGATGCAGCACGAGTGCAACGCCCGTAACCGGCTGAGCGGATGGCTCTTTCAAGATTGCTTCAAGCCGGCCATGCGCGACCGGAATGAAAAGGTTTCCTGCGGGATACATTTGATTCTACTGCTGATTGTCATTTCGGAATTAACCGTTGTCAAAAGCCGATAATGCCTCAACGTTGTGTTACCGGGGCACTAGCCCGACCGTCAGGGAGGGCTCAGCATTGAATCCCTGGGAAATGAGCCCTCCCTTACGGTCGGGCTACTGCCCCGAACCATACCAAGCGGAGTGCTGCATTGACTGACAATCAATAAAAGGATTAGTTTTTCATCACCGCATGGATAACACGCCTTCCGAAAACCTGGAACAGACTGAGCAGCAACTGCGGCCGCTGATCGAGAATGCGACTGAAATCATTACCGTGCTGAATCGCGACGGCACGAAGCGCTATGTCAGTCCGGCTATCGAACGTTCGCTGGGTTACACACCGGAAGAGTTGACTGGAACAAATGCTTTCGAGCTGGTCCACCCGGATGATCTGCCAGAGTTACAAAAGCTATTTGTGTCGGGCGTGACCAATCCCGGGCTGATTGTCACCAGGCAGTTTCGCATCAAGGCAAAAGATGGCTCATGGAGAATTCACGAAGCGACGGCGCACAATCTGCTGAACGACCCGACGGTGAGCGGCGTCGTGATCAATTCCCGCGACATCACGGAACGAAAGCGGCTTGAGCGGCGGCTGACCGTCCAATTCGAAGCTGCGCGTATTCTTGCTGAAGCCGAATCGCTTACCAACGCTGCGCCAAAATTGCTGCAGATGCTCTGCCAAAGTCTGGGCTGGGATTTGGGCCAACTGTGGATCGTCGATCGCGACGTGGACAAATTGCGCTGGCTCGCCAGCTGGCAAGTTGATTCGTTGGCCGCAGATGACTTTGCCGCAACCAGTCGCGGGCGCCTCTTCAGTAGCGGCGTTGGTCTGCCAGGGAGGGTCTGGGCCGACGGCACGTCGCAATGGATTCGCGATATCGGTGAAGATTCAAATTTCCCGCGCGGCGCCTCTGCTTCACAAGCAGACCTGCGTTCAGCATTTGGATTTCCGATTAAGTTAGGCGACGGAGTTTCCGGCGTGATGGAGTTCTTCACCCGCGAACATCAATCATCAGACCTGTCCCTCCAGGATGTGATGACCGCGATCGGAAACCAGATCGGGCAATTGGTCGAGCGCGAGCGCGTGGAAGAAGAGCGATCGAAATTGTACGAACGCGAACAGCGCTCCCGCCTCGAGCTTGAAGCAACGATGGAGCGCATGCGTCAGGTGCAAATCGTTACTGAGGTCGCCCTGGCCCATCTTTCACTGGACAAGTTGCTGGCGGAACTCCTCGATCGCGTGCGGGACGCCATGGATGTAGACACGGTCGTGATTCTGCTGCTCGAAGAGAACAGCGACCTGGTAGCCTGGGCCGCGAAAGGATTGGAACTCGACGTCAAGATTCGAGTACCGCTGGGCGCCGGTTTTGCGGGCCGCGTGGCAGAACGAAAAACACCGATAGCCATCGATGACATTGAAAAAGCGGACCTGCACACGCCGTTCCTGCGCGACCATGGTGTCAAGTCATTGCTGGGCGTCCCGCTGCTGATCGAAGGGCGAGTGGTGGGGGTCATTCATGTCGGGCGGCTGCTGGTGCGTCCATTCACCGACGGCGACACCAGGCTATTAGAGATGGTTGCTTTTCGCGTCGCCCTGTCAATCGATAACGCACGGTTGTTTGAAGAAGAGCGAACTGCGCGACGCGATGCTGAGGCTGCGAGTCGCGCCAAGGATGAATTCTTAACGACCATCTCTCACGAATTACGCACGCCGCTCACGCCGATCATCGGCTGGATTCACATGATCCGAAATGACCTGCTGCCACAAAAAGAGGCGGCGCACGGCCTGCAGGTGATCGAAAAGAATTCGCATGCCCTGAAGCGCTTGATAAATGATCTGCTCGACATGTCAGCGATTCTCAGCGGCAAGATGCGCATGGAACAAAACCCGGTGCCGCTTGATGCGGCTGTTCGTGAAGCTGTCGAAATGGTTCGCCCTGGAGCCTCTGCGCGCGAAGTTCGTCTTGAAATCGCCTTGAGCAATTCGCGCGATGCAGTCGTGACGGGCGACCGGACGCGTCTGGTCCAGGCTTTTTCGAACCTGCTCGACAACGCGATCAAGTTTTCGCCGCCGGGCGGCCTGGTCAAAATCGCTTGTGAAGTTAACGGTGATAACGCCATCGTGCGCGTTGAAGACAAAGGCCGCGGAATTAGCTCTGAGTTTCTGCCCTTCGTCTTTGAACGATTTCGCCAGGAGGATGGATCGAAAACGCGAGCGCACGGTGGTCTCGGTTTGGGTCTGGCGCTGGTGAAGAGTTTTGTTGAGGCGCATCACGGGAGTGTTCAGGCCGACAGCGCCGGAAAGGGTCACGGCAGTCGTTTCACCATCATGCTGCCGCGTACTAAAGCTACAGTCGCGGACAAGTCACAACCCCCGGCTGAAACTCGCGCCCAGGCCGCGCCCGCTCATCTGATGATCATTGAAGACGACGCGGACACCCTGGAGATGTTGCGGGCAACGTTAGAGGCGCACGGATTCAAAGTCACGGCTTGCGAATCGGCGGCTGAGACGCTGGAGCTCGCGCCGGCTAACTCAGTCGATCTGATCGTCTCAGACATCGGCATGCCACAGATGGACGGGTTCGAAATGATCAAGAAACTGCGCGAACTCGATCAGTATAAATCGGTGCCGGCGATTGCCCTGTCCGGCTATGCTTCCAACAAAGACGCGAAGTCCGCTCTAGCGGCCGGCTTTGATGCGCACGTCTCGAAGCCCGTTGATCCGGCTGAGCTGCTGAGGCTGATAAATCAATTAATCCAAAAATCCTAGATCAACCGCCGATGAGTTTGCGGAACGCTGGTAGGCCGTTACGGTCGGTCAAGAATCGACGTCTTGTTTTTGTCTCACCTTCTGATTGATGATATAAGCCTCTTGTCCTCGCGTTCTCAACCCCGTAACTTCAAGGAGAGTCTCATGCCCAAGACCAAGGAAAACGAAATCGGCCCATTTACCGTAACAGCCAAGTTTCCCAAAGCTACGCTCACGATTGAAGCAGAAGAAAGCGGAGGCAAGTTTGTCTTCCGGAAGAAAATAGAGGGCCAGTGTAGGATGAATGAGACCTTTGACGACTGCGTTGTCCGTTTGTCACAGCTGTTTGTTACTTACGGCGATCTAACTTTCTGAACGCACTGCCGCGCCTGAAGAGAAACCTGATCTCCCTTTTTTGGTGAAGCTTATCTACTTAAGCTGAACTACTTGACGGCGACAGGTAGCCGAAGCGTGGGCGAGCCCTTCAATCCAAACCACGAGACACCTTCCTGCACCAGATCGATCTCCAGTTGATAGTTGCCGCCGCGCAACGGCGCGTTGATGGTCAATGAAATTTCGATCGTCTCTCCGGGATGTACATCTCGCGTGAATGGCGCGCGGCCATCGTCGTTGATGATTGTCTTTCCGTCGCCGTCCAGCCAATGATTGCCGGCTGCAATCTGGAACGGATCGGCGGTCCAATCACGACCTCGCCAGATCACTTCGCTCGTATTCTTAATCGATACTTGGACGGTTGCTGGTTCGCCGGCTGATAAATGCGTAGGCGGATTTGCGACGCTGATCTCTGCACGAAAGGCGCTGACGGGAAGCGGACTGCGAGCGCGTTCGGATTGAGCTGCAATGTAGAGCGTGTAAGGAGGACTCTCGGCGAGAATAGTACAGCCTGAGCAAATGTCCTTCGTGGTTATGACTAGCGCGCCGGTCGGCGGTGTGTCCTCAACCGGCAAATGAACGAAGTTGGATAACGGGATCCGCTGAAGTGTCGCTTGCCAGAAGGCCTGAATATAGCCGGGGATTCCGTATGCATCCGAGAGGTAAATCGGCCGGCGAGGGTCCACAAGGGCCGCCGCGAAGATCAACTTTGGGTATTGCGCGTCGAATATGTGCAAGCGCCGACCTGAATCTGCGCTGGTCGCATACCGCCGTTGAGACGTTGCGCCCTGGACCAACGTGAACGCGGCCAAGACGATCAGCAACGCACGTCGTCGCCCGTTGCCTGACAGCAACCAGGCGACTGCCGGAACCGAGAGCATCAGCAAGAAAACCGGCGCCGGCGAAAGATGAAGCATGTGAAAAGTCTCTTGAGTCAGCGACGCCGGAATGATCGACACCACCAGCCCATAACAAATGAAGAGCCACCATGGATTACGGTTCTTTCGCAACACCAGCCAAGCGCCGATAATCGCCAATACCACCGTCGCGGCCACCATCAACTCCGTGCCATCGAGGTGCGCCATTTGGAAGTAGTTGGGATCGCCCTTCACCAACAAACGCCACGGATTGATATTGGCCGCATAGTGCCGCAAAAAATCCAGCGCCGTCTGCCAGAGCGAGCTCTCTCGCTTCAAATATGTGATCAATGAAAATCTTGCGGTGAGCGCGCCAGGGTTTCTCAGATTGAAGACTGCGAGCGGCGCCAGCGTCACGAGGTACAAAGCCCACGCCGACAGCACGCCTTTCCACCCCGAACGTCTCACGAAAAACAGCAGCCCGATTCCCAACAGCGGCGCTAGCAGTCTCCCGATCGAATACGTGTAGGTCAGCAACGCCAGCGTCAACGCGAGAGGCACGATTTCATTCCATGACCACCTGGCTCGAGTGGCTGCTCGCTGCACGCAAAGCAGAAATAACGAAAGCACGAAGGGATAGATGCTGACCTCGAGGACCACGCGGCTCAGCTCGAACAACCAGGGCGTAAGCAGCGCCGAAGCCATCAGGATCAAGGCAACGTCACGGCGGCGCGTGAGGCGGAACGAAAGCAGGCCCAAAACCATTGCAGTCATCAAGCCCGCGGTGACACTCAACAATCGAGCCGCTAGAATGCTCGGCCCGGTTAGTCGAAAGATCGCGGCGAGCAGATAGATGTAAATCGGATTCTTATACTCGCCGAAGGCCCGGAAGTAGAGTGGCCAGGCCTGACCGTGCTCATCATGTCCGGTTCGCGAGATCAGGTAAGCGTTGTACGCGATCGACGATTCATCGATGAAGAAACCGCGTGGGTTTGTCGTTACGTGGCGACCATAAACAAAGATGCCTCCGACGATGACGATCGAAAACGCGATGATGAAAAGATTGCGGTGAAGAAAATTGAACATGACGTTTAGAGGCGGGTTACTGCCCGCCTTTTCGTCTTACCGGATTTTGGCGGGCGGTAGCCCGCCTCTAAACGATTCGACAGCCGTTGGACATTAGTGACCGTCTTCTCGATAGAGATAAATCGATCCGCCGAAGACCGCTTCCGGTGTCTGGTGGCGGTACTTATCAAAGAAGTTCACGCGCTCTGACTCGGTGGCTGGACGTCCTTCAAGCGTTAACATCTCCGGCACAGTCGAACCATTCAGGTAACTCGCGCCGACCGCCACATAACGCGTCTTCTCCGGCTCTGTGCCGGTTGCGCCGGCCATGACGAGCGGTTGCACGCCGTAATAATGCAGGATGATGAAATCTCCCAAAAAGTTTGCGCGCACTCGCGTCTCGCCGCGCGCCCGCAGATACGCCGCCAGCGCCGGGATGTCCTCGCCCCATTCGACATTCGAATCTGACAAGTACCACCAATGCGGATGGCGCGAAGCGATTTGGTTCATATAGCTCAGGTGATCGGGAAACGTGCGCACAGCCTCGATGCCGATCCAAAACATCAACGCAATCGCGACGACCATTCCCACGCGGGCAACTCTACGCGACTTAAGTAAGGAGGCGAGCAACGCACCGCCAGGAATGAAAAGGAACGAGTAAGCAGGAAGATAGTACCGCACGCCGATGTCTATGTGACTAAGTAAAACGAAAACCGTATAGACAACAAAAGGCACGAGCATCCAAAGAAAACTTGACTCGCGCTTCTTGATCGCATGAAAAGCGCTCCAACCCAGCGCGACCAGTGACAGCACCAGAAAAGGAATCGTTGTCTTAAGCGCAAACGCAACCGGAAAGTAGTACCACCATCCGGTGCGGCTATACATACCGAGAAAGCCCGCCGGATGTCCCTGCGCGTTGTGCCATACCTGATAGAGGATGCCCAGCACAAAATCGACGGGCACGAGGTACGACAGCGCGCTCGTCAGAAGCGTAAGCGTGCCGGCGAATGTGGGAAACGTTGCTTGAATCCATTGCACATCCGATGGCCCGAGCCGGCGATGCTGAAAAAAATATGCCGCGTTAACTGTGACGACCGAGACCAACGTGACCATCGCGAGATGCGCGATGCCTCTGGTCCACGGTTTTCCTTGCTTGAGTGCCTTCGAAATCACGACGCCGAAGTAGATCACGATGACTGGCCCAACCAACAACATTGAAAATTTCGTAAGCACGGCCAAAGCCGCCGCGAACCCGAGCCAGGCCGCTCGCTTGAGCGAGCGATCGATCACGTATCCGCGCAACATGAAAAAGAACAAAAGGAACCCGAAAGCGGCAGGGACATCGGTTTGTACAACCCGGCCATGCGCAAGGACGGTGGGCTCAAGCGCAAAGAGCATGACCGCCAGCATTGCCGCGAGCGGGCCAAACAAATCGCGCGCGAATCGAAAGATAAGTAAACCCAACGCCACCGTCAGCGCGATCATGAAGACGCGCGGCCAGTAGGACAACGATATGAACTTGTCGGGATTGTTCTCCCAAAAACTCTCTTCGTAAGCCCAACGTTCATCACCGGATCCCGGTGCGCCTTTGATTTGCTCCGTACGAATTTCAGCCGGCTGAAGAAACAGCAGCGGAATTGCTGAGATGATTTTTGAGAGAGGCGGATGCTCGTGAACAAGCTCGACATTACCCGCGGCCAGATGGTAATAGCCCGACGGAATCATTACGATTTCGTCGACGGTGATGCTCTTGCGCGAAATTACCGCGAGCATCTGGAGCGCCATCAAGGTGAGCATCAACGCGCATCCGAGTTCAGCCGCGTTCGCCACGATCCAGGCACGGGTCACTGTCAAAGCACGACGTACATCAAACTGAATGTCTGGGGAATCCGCTGGCGCCGTTTGGTTTAATCGTTCGTCCATTTATTGGAGTTTATATTCTCGGACCTACGCATGGCGATGATTGGAATTCAGTCCGCGAAGCGGACGCCAGCATAAAGCCTGGGGCGTCAGCCCCAGGATCAACAACAATAATCATATTCGAGCCCGCGAAGCGGGCGATAGCCCCGCGCTTAACGTCATCGGCTGCCGCCCGCTCCGCAGGCTTGGTTCACTTTTTATTGACGCGATCCTGGGGCTAACGCCCCAGACCGGGGTCCCCGGCCGAGCATCTCGGCTGGGGTGGAAGTCTTTATGCTGACGTCCGCTCCGCGGACTATTCCATGGAACCTACTGAACTACTAGTCGGTGCCGCAAAACCTGTGAACCTAAATCTTCGAACCACGCCAGATGCTCGGCAACCATATCAAACTCAAGCAGGTAGTTTCCTGCCGACTCAGGGGCGCGCAAAACGATCTCGACCTCAACAGTTTCATTCGGCTGAAGATCGTGCGGCAGAAAAGCGCCTGCGTGATACCACGAGATCGGTTGCTCGTCATCGCCGAGCAGATGTGCAACTAAATGCA
>DASWQK010000042.1:0-10716 GCA_036403735.1 Pyrinomonadaceae bacterium | reverse complement strand
CGAGCCGCCGTTGTACCAAATTGCGTAATGATCTTCGACGAATGGAAGGCCGCCGCCGCCCGTCCCCAGCTGCACACCGATTTGTTGTCGTTCTTCCAGCGAAAGATTTTCGACCGCAATGCCGGCGTCTTTAAATGCTTCGCGCGCAGCAGCCAACGCGAGCGGAACCGTGCGCGGCACGTGCTTGCGATCTTTGGCGCTGAGTTGCGCTTCCCAATCAAAATCACGAACCTGCGCCGCGATCTTTACGGGTGATTTGGAAATGTCGAAGGATTCAATCCGGCGAACGCCGCTCTCGGCATTTTGTAGTCCGTGCCAAAATGCTTCACGTCCGATGCCAATCGGAGTAACGCATCCCATGCCGGTAATGACGACACGTCGAGGGGTTGTGAATTGACTCAGCATTTAGTTTCAACTAACGGTGGTTCATGGGGATGACCAGAGCATACCATCGGCCCCTGCACGAGAGCCAACCTGCGCGGTTAACATTTGCTAATCAGATCGGCCGGGCAGGCCCCAATCATGGAAGAAAACCGAAGGCTTCGGCGTCTTATTACGGTTAGTGTTTACAATTCGTTTGTCGAACTGAATTCCAGAGGAGGTTTCAAATTGCATCGTCGGAGAAATTCAATCGCTCGGAACTTGATCCTGCTGACTTTCGTTGCAGCGCACGGCTGCGCCCGCACGATAAAGAGCGAGCCACCGGGAGATTCCTCGCGGCAACCTTCTGCGGGTTATACGTGGACGAAAGTTACCGACCACGCCGGCTTCCCCGAGGCTTACAATTTTCCTATCTTCAATTTCCGAAACACGCTCTGGGCCTTTCACAGTCAAGGCAATTGGTTTTCAAAAGATGGAAAGAGTTGGACGAAAGCAGAACTGCCGGCGCTTGGGTTGCGAACCGGTTATCAGCAATACGTGCAATTCAACGACGCGATCTACGCGCTCGGCACGATGGAAGGCGACTATCTGAATTTGAAAATGGGCTCGCGCATTATGAAAACGAGCAGCGATCTAAAGCAATGGGAGGTAGTCACCGCTCAATCAGAATTGCCGGCGCGCGTTTTTTACGGAGCCACGGTTTTCGCCGGCAAGATTTGGATGCTGGGCGGCTTTGATGGAAAGAATTACTACCACGACGTCTGGAATTCCAGCGACGGCGTGAAGTGGCTTCGCGTTACAGAGAAAGCTCCATGGTCGACTCGTAGTAACCCTTTGGTGTTTGTCTTCAATAACAGGATTTGGCTGCTGGCGGGCGGGATTATCGATGGCGCAGTCGCAAACGACGTTTGGTCCACGATCGATGGAGTCAGTTGGAAGCAGGAAACAGACAAGCTGGGCCCGCGACCGATCTTCGGAGGCTCGAGCGTAATCTATGACAACCAGATTTGGATTGTCGGGTTAAACCGCAATGACGGTTTTCAAAGCGCGGTTATGGTTTCGAGCGACGGGGTGAATTGGACCGAAAGCAAAACACCCTGGACGCCGAGAGGCGGGGTCGCTACCTGCGTCTTTGACGGCAAGCTCTTCATGACCGGCGGCAAGTATTCAGTCACCGAAAACGGACAGATCAAATTCATTTACAGCAATGATGTCTGGTACATGGCTCCGGCGAAATGAAGAACAATAACTCAGTAAAAGAAAAGCCGGATGCTGCTTGAACACCCGGCTTTTCCTGAGCTTCAAAAACTTAGACTCGATCACCCGACCTTCGTTCCGCATTCATTGCAGAACTTTGCGCCCGGCGGCAGTTCTTTCTGGCAATTCGAGCACTTCGCCGGAACCTGTGACGTGCCGCATTCACTGCAGAACTTTGCGCCCGCTTGTAACGAGGCGCCGCACTTCACGCACTTTTGCGTCGACGGCGCCGCGACGGATTCATTGGCCGTAGCCGCGCGTGGGCGGGTCGCGTCGCTCATCGCATTCGCCATTACATTTCCAACCGCGAAGCCCGCGCCGAGTCCTGCTCCCAAACCCGCGCCGCCACTCGGATTCTGCGCGGCATCGCGCATGGCCTGTGCTGCTTCGAATTGCGTGTACTTGCCCATGTCGCCCAGCACGCCCATCGACGTTCGCTTGTCCATCGCCGCTTCGACATCTTCCGGCAACGAAATGTTTTCGACGACGAACTTGGTAAGCTCGAGACCGAGCGACTTGAATTCATCCTGTAGTTTTTGTTTCGCGAACTGACTCAGCTCATCATAGTTTGAAGCGAGATCGAGGGCCGCGATTTTCGATTCACCGAGAGCATCTGAAAAGCCGCTTACCAAAGTCCGTCGCAATTGCCCTTCGATGTCTTCAGTGACAAATCGTGCGTTGGTGCCGGCGATCTGTTTGATCAATTCACGCGGGTCCCCCACGCGCATCGAGTAAATGCCGAATGCCCGCAGCCGCACCATGCCGAAATCGGCATCGCGCATCATGACTGGATTCGAAGTGCCCCATTTTCGATCGGTGAATTGTTTCGTGTTGACGAAATAAACTTCAGACTTAATGGGTGAGTTGAATCCGGTTTTCCACGCGCCCAGCTTCGACAGAATCGGCGTATTGCCGCCTTCGATAGCGAAACGGCCCGGGCCGAAAGCATCCGCGATCTGTCCTTCATGAACAAACACCGCCGCTTGTGATTCGCGGACAATCAACTGCGCGCCGTTTTTGATCTCCTGATCGCGCACGGGAAAGCGATAAAGCATTGTGTCGCTGGAATCGTCGAGCCATTCGATGACTTCGATGAACTGCGCGCTCGGGCTGAGCCGGTCAAGTATTCCCATTTGGTTTTGATCTCCTTAGCGTTTTTCGCAAACTTATTATACGCGGAACGCCGAATCAATGTTCAAGAAACCAGGTCTGCCACGCCCGCCCGCGGGCTGTCTGGTTCTGATTTCCGGTGGCGTAACCAGATAATTGTGAGCGCAATCAACGCGCCCACCGAATCAATCAAGCTGTCATAAATCGAAGCCGTCCGCGACGGCACGAAACTCTGGTGCCATTCGTCGGTAAGCGCGTACACCATCGCGAGCAACAAAGAAACCCAAAACCAATGTCTGCGCAGCAAGTCGTGCGACGCACCGCGAAACGCGCGCGCGGCGAGGGTGGCGAAGATGGCATACTCAGTGAGATGGCCGGCCTTGCGCACCAGCAGATGAAAGACTGCCAGGGATTCATCCCTAACATTTGGAAACAGCCATCGTACGGCGCGCAGAAGAAGCGACGTATGCGCCGCCGAGAGGACGTTGCCCGAACCGATAAAGATTAGAACCGCCCAAAGCACCAGCGGCGCGTATCGCCAGAAGCGACTGCCTGCGGGGCGAATTTGTTTGGAGCTTTGGTGCGGGGGAGGGGTCTGTGAGGGCATTGTCTCGACAATCATGCAGTCGGTTTGCAGATTAGCCAAGTCACGGAGTTGATCTAATCCGCAGTTTGGGGTACTCAACGAAGAGTAGTGCTCGGTTAGTGTGTTGCTGAGATAACGGTGTCGCTAAGTGGCAAGGAAAGAACGCCATTCAACCGTTGCGATCGTTTAGCTCCATAGGAGCCGGATGTTAGCAACAGCCGATCCCACAAACCCTGGCTCCGTCGGAGCGAAATATAACTTACTCGATAACATTTCGCTCCTCCGGAGCTTGTTCAATTATGTTGGCCCACTGGCTATAAATATTTCGTCCATACAGGACTAAGGCCGTTTTCCTCAGGCTGTTTGTAATGACGCAACGGCAACACATTAACAGAGCACGACTCAACGAAAATAAATGCTTGACTAAAACCCGCGTTCTTTACTACTATATCGGCTCACGATATATCAACCGTTGATATATGCTTCATAAAATGGCCCGGCCCAAATCAGATCCTGAACTTTATCTGCCGCTGACTCCGGCTATGTTTCATATCCTGCTCGCGCTGGCAGATCGAGAGCGCCATGGTTATCACATCATGCAGGAAGTCGATGAGCGTACAGAGGGCAAGGTGCGTCTCGGGCCAGGCACGCTTTACGGATCGATCAAGCGGATGCTGGCCGATGGAATGATCGAAGAAACTGACGAAAGGCCCGATCCTGAATTGGACGATGAGCGCCGGCGCTATTATCGACTGACCGATTTTGGATTTCGAGTGGCGCGCGCTGAAGCCGAGCGACTGGCGAAATTGGTGAGGAGTGCGCGCAGCAAGAACCTGCTCTCGAAAGCCTGAAGGCAAGCGAATGGACGAACTCGCCGCAAAAAATTCAAGATCGCCCAGGACAGCGAGCGGGCCGATCCAGCTACGCATTTACCGGTTCTTGTTGCTTGCTTATCCGATTAGTTTCCGCCGTGATTACGGGCGACAGATGATGCAGTTGTTTCGCGATTGTCATCGCGATGTGCGCGCAGCCCCAAATGCTTTTGGGAATTGGCGCTTATGGTTACGGACACTGCTCGATTTGGCGCGCACTGCGCCCGTAGAGCACCTCGAACATCTGAGAAAGGAAAATGCTTTTATGAGAAACCTTCGCAGTGACGCGCTGGCCCTGATTGGATGCATCGCCACCATTGTCGCGGCGTTTTTCCTGCTGACGTATGGAAGAAGACACGAAGTCTCTTCGATTTTGATCTTTGGTTATGCGCTGGACGCCCTGGTTACCACCGGAGTGATTGGTAACTTGATAGTTTTCCTGCTCGTCAAAATCACCAGGCTAAGACCTTTGCGAATTGCCTTTTGGACTTTTCTGATCATTAACGCCGTGCCGGCACTGCTGCTCGCCTTTGTTGGCGGCCGCCTCTCTCCGAACTTCAAAGTAGGAGCCACCTTGCTGGGATACGTCGTCAGTTTTCTGTTCTGGATGGGCGTGCACTATCTGTGGGCGCAATTCAGAAACGACAAGACGCTGGCCGTAAGCGGTGCGCAGTAACGCGAGCTGTTAACTTGCGCGCCCAAACTAACAGTTTGCGTCACAACTTGATCGCCGGCGCTGATAGTTAACCCAAGAACCATCAACTAAAAATCTTTTTTTCAGCGGAGGCTGCTATGAAACGAATATTTACATTGCAGAAGGGCGTAGTCTTGCTTTCACTACTGGCAACGCTGGTGTTCAGTGCGTTGACTTTGGCGCAATCTGAGCCATCTTTGGCGGCGGCAAGTCTGAAAACGAACCTACACCAAACAGCGGACGCACCTAACCTGGCGCAAAGAATCGAAAGAGTCGAAAACGGCCTGCTTCCACCCGCCGTGGTGAAGGGCGAGACGCCGGCGAAGATGAAGCTCGCGGATCGAATGCAGTTTTATAAGACACCCGGAGTCAGCATCGCGTTGATTAACGATGGCAGGATCGAGTGGGCGCGCGGCTATGGCGTATTGGAAGCAGGAGGCAAGGAGCCGGTCACGCTGGGGACGCTGTTTCAGGCGGCCTCGAACAGTAAGTCTCTGGCGGCAATGTTGGCGTTGCGGCTGGTTGAGCAAGGCAAGCTGGATCTTGATAGCGATGTGAACAAGCGCCTCGTCTCATGGAAAGTCCCGGAGAACGAGTTCACCAAAGATCAGAAAGTAACTCTTCGTCGACTCCTGTCGCACACCGCGGGCGTAACAGAAGCGGGATTCCTCGGTTATCCCGTCGACAGCACGCTGCCGAACTTGCGGCAAATACTGGAAGGCGAGAAGCCGGCTAACTCCCGTCCCATTCGTGTCGACATGAAGCCCGGCGCCGGGTTTCGCTACTCCGGTGGCGGCTATGTCATCTTGCAACAATTGGTGATGGATGTGACCGGGAAGTCCTTTCCGGAGTTGATGCAGAAGACCCTCCTGCAAAAACTAGGAATGACACACAGCACTTTTCAACAACCGCTCTCGCCGGATCGTGCTTCCAGAGCTGCTGCCGGGCACCTGCCTAATGGCGTCGAAATAACAGGCAGGTGGTTTGTACTTCCCGAACTTGCGCCCGCTGGTTTGTGGACGACGCCGACAGATCTGGCCCGCTTGGTGATTGAGGTGCAGAAATCAAGATTAGGGAAATCCAATAAGGTGCTCTCAACGGCAAGTACAAAGCGGATGTTGACGCCCGAGATTGACAACGTTGCCCTGGGCTGGCTGGTCGACGGGCAAGGCAGCTCGGCACGATTCAGCTTTAGCGGATCCAATGTTGGCTACAAGAGCCGCATGATTGGCTATATGAACTCGGGCCAGGGTGTCGTCGTCATGACGAACTCTGAAAATGGTGGAGAGTTAGTAGTCGAGATTATTCGCAGTGTCGCGGCCGAATATGGTTGGCCTGATTTTCATCCACGAGAGAAAGTGATCGTCAAAGTCGATCCGCGAATTTATGATTCCTATGTGGGTGAATATGAGATCGCTCCTGGGTTCATACTCTTCGTGACCAGAGAAGGAGACAAGCTATTGAGTCGGGCGATGCCGATACCAACACCCCCGAGCGCGACCGGTCAGCCGAAGTCAGAAATGTTTCCTGAGTCAGAAACAACATTCTTCGTGAAGGACTCCGACGCGCAGTTTACTTTCGTCAAGAATGATAAAGGGCGGGTGATCCAGGTGAACATCCAGCGTTCCACACGGTTGTTTCAGGCGCGGAAGATTAAGTGAGTTGCGTTCAGCGAAGACGGTAACGGCCGGCCCTGCGTCCCTGGGATGTCGAGCAAGACCCCGACTCCCCAGCACGACAGCCGATGAAACTAGCCCTCCCTTACGGTCTGGCTTCTAACCCTGGAGCGCCGCGGCGCCTGAAACGATCTCAATGACCTCGTGCGTGGCGGACGCCAGGTTACTCGTATCTCAACGCTTCAATCGGATCGAGCGCCGCGGCTTTGCGCGCTGGATAGTAACCAAAGAATATCCCCACGGCGGCTGAGAAGATCACTGAGCCGACAATCGACATCGTCGATATCAAAGTGGGCCAACCCAGCATCCGGGGAATAGCCACTGATACGGCGATGCCGAGCAGAATGCCGAACAGGCCGCCGGTCAAACTTAACACCACTGATTCAATCAGGAACTGACTGCGCACCGCTGATGAGCGGGCGCCGATGGCCATGCGAATTCCGATTTCGCGGGTGCGCTCAGTCACCGAGACCAGCATGATGTTCATGATGCCGATGCCGCCCACCAGCAGTGAAACTCCGGCAATGCACGCCAGTAACATCGTCATGGTGTTGTTGGTTTGATTCGCGGCTTCCGCAATGTCCGACATATTCCGCACCGTGAAATCGTCCGGATCGTTGGCGTTTAGCTTGTGACGTTGGCGCAGCAGTTCCGTTATCTGTTGTTGCGCGGTGTACGTCGCGTCGGGTGACACCGCAGAGACGTAAGCGATTTGCAGACGCGGGCTGCCCAGAATTTTCTTCTGCACAGTCGTGTAAGGACTAAACGCGACGTCGTCCTGATCGCGCCCCTGCGCGTCCTGGCCTTTGCGCACCATCACTCCGACCACGCGGAAGGGAAGATTCTGCACTCGAATTGTTTGGCCGATCGGATCGCCGCCGGCGAACATGTTGTCGGCAATCGTTTTTCCAATGACGAGCACGCGTGCCGCTGTGCGCACGTCTGCATCAGTAAAGAACTCACCGCTCTGCACGGACCACTTGCGCACGTCCGGGTATTGTTCGCTCACACCCTGAATTGAAGTGTTCCAATTCATATTGCCGGCCACGAGTTGGCCGCGCGCATTCACCGTCGGCGTGACCATCGAGACGCTGGGCACTTCGCGTTTGATCGCGTCGAGATCTTCGACTGTCAAAGTGTTCGTGCCGCTGTCGCCGGTGCCGCTGCGCACGCCGCCGACGTTCTGCGCTCCCGCGCTGACGAACAGAAGGTTAGTGCCGATGCTGTCGATTTGCGCCTGAACAGTGGCTTGCGCGCCCTGGCCGATACTGACCATCGCCACGACCGCCGACACACCGATGATGATGCCGAGCATTGTCAGCGCGGCGCGCATCTTGTTGCGCACCAACGCCCGAAAGGCCACGCGAATAATGTTTAAGAGATCCATACGTCCTCATCCGTTCCATCCGCCCCATCAGTCCCAGATGTCACATCCGGGGCAAATGGGACTTATTCATCTTCATCCTCTTCAATCGCCGGCAGGTTCCGCAGCTCTTCCGCCGCATCACGCTGATCTTCCACCTGATAGTCTTTCCGAATCTTGCCATCTTTGAAGACGACGACGCGCTGCGCGTATTGCGCGATGTCCGGTTCGTGCGTGACCAGCACCAGGGTGATACCGCGTTCGCGATTCAAACGCTGGAAGATTTCCATCACTTCGACGGACGTGCGCGAATCGAGATTTCCCGTCGGCTCGTCAGCGAGAATCAACGCCGGATCGTTTACCAGTGCCCGCGCTACGGCGACGCGTTGTTGCTGACCGCCGGACAATTGATTCGGATGATTCTGTTCGCGACCCGCCAGACCAACTGCCGCCAGACTCTTCATAGCGCGCTCGTGACGCTGCGCACTGCTGACGCCGGCGTACAGCATCGGTAACTCGACATTCTCCAGAGCCGAAGTTCGCGAGAGCAGATTGAATCCCTGAAACACGAAGCCGATCTTGCGCGAGCGAATGTCGGCGCGTTCGTCCTTCGACATCTCAGATACATCCTGGCCATCAAGAATGTAGGTTCCTTTGGTCGGCCGATCGAGGCACCCAATAATATTCATCGTCGTCGATTTGCCGGAGCCTGAGGCGCCCATGATAGCAACGAACTCACCTTCGCGAATTCGGAGCGATGCTCCGCGCAGCGCGTGCACTTGAACATCACCCATCGTGTAGGTCTTGTGGATGTTGTCCAACTCAATCACGGGTCGCGTCTGGGGGATTTCAATCGAGCCGACTATGCTCGGATTCGTATTCGTGATTTCCTGAATTGCTTGCATGACTTTTTCTCGACTTACTAAGTCGCTCCGTCTTAGTTTTTCTTTGCGATCCTTTGCGACTTTGCGTCTTTGCGAGAAACCGTCGAGTCCGACTGGCGCGTGAATGCCAGAGAGCGAATCTCACGCAAAGGCGCAAACCGCAAAGGCACGCGAAGTTACCGACCGCGTCCCGCGCCACCAGCGCCGCCGGTTCTCGGCGCGCCGCCGAATCCTGGAGCTGCCGTCTGATTTGTGTTCGCCGACTTGCTTGCGCTGCTCGACAACGTCTGGCCAGTGATCACCATTTCACCTTCGACGAGATTGCCTTCGACAACTTCAGTCGCCGCGCCGTCGGTTAAGCCAACTTTGATTCGCCGTCGCTCGGGCTTTCCGTCCTGGCCGAGCACCCACACGATTCGTGTTTGACCGGCGAGCACGGGTGCGGTCGATGGTGCGAATTGCACTTCGACGCCGCTTCCAGATTTCGAAGACGCATCAGTTGAGCCATTGCCGCTCGATTGCCGGCGTCCTTGTCCGTTTGCATTACCGCCCGCGGGTCTTTGCGCAGCGGCATCCTGGGGCGTGAATCGCAGCGCGGCATTCGCGACCTTTAAAACGTTGTTGCGTTCATCAATCGTGACCGTCAGATTCGCAGTCATGCCGGGCTTTAATTTCTGTTCAGGATTGTCGACATCGATCACCACGTTATAAGTCACGACGTTCTGAACGGTCTGCGGATTCAGACGCATCTGCTCGATCTTTCCGTCAAAGTCTTTACCCGGAAACGCATCGACGCTGAACCTTACCGACTTGGCATTCTCAACCAGGCCGATGTCCGCCTGATCTATGTTCGCGATCACCTGCATCTTGGTCAGGTCGTTTGCGATCGTGAATAGCGTCGGCGCCGATAAACTGGCCGCCACCGTTTGGCCCACATTCACATCGCGCGAGACGACAATGCCGTCGATAGGCGACGTGATCGTGGTGTGCGCGAGATTGACTTCAGCGAGCTGCAGCGCGGCCTGAGCCTGCTGAACCTGGGCTTCGGCTGCAGCGACGCTCGCCTGAGATTGCTGCACCTGCGCTTGCGATTGCTGGACTTGCGCCTGCGACGAAGCGATGCCTGAACCGGCAGCCATCTGTTGACTTAACTTTGCCTGGTTCAATTGGGCCACTCCCTGATCGTATTTTGCTTGTGCAGTTTGATAAGCAGTCTTCGCGACGTCGAGGTCGCGTTGCGCGATCACGCCGCTCTTTACCAGAGCTTCCTGTTGCTTCAAAAGACTGAGCGCGTCGTCCTGCTGGGCTTGCAATACCGCGAGGTTCGCTTGCGCTCCGGCCACACCGGCCTGATTGTTTTGCGCTGTCGATGAAGCGCCCTGGGCGCGCGCCTGAGCATCGCTAACACCCGCGCGCGAATTCGAGACGGCAGCGTGCGCTTGCTGCAAACTGGCCTGGGCCTGCTGCAGATTGGCTCGTGCCTGATCGACCTGAGCTTTGGGAACAGCCGGATCGAGTTGCGCAATCACCTGGCCCTTCTTCACGACCGAGTTGTAATCGGCCGACAGCGAAGAGATCGTCCCCGAGGCCTGACTGCCCACCTGCACAGTGGTTACCGCTTGCAACGTTCCAGTTGCCGTCACCGTGTTTCGCAAGTTGCCACGGTCGACTTTCGCCGTCAGATATTGCGCGGCGCTGGCTTGATTGCCCCCAAAATAGACAGCGGCGGCCGCCAGAACTGCGATGCTCGCTGTTCCAATTATCAAGTGCTTCTTTTTGGTGAGCAGTTTTTGCGAGACCAGTTTGATCCAGCCGATCACTTTGCCGCCGTTGAAGCCGCTTACGAACGGCCGTTCTCTAATGATTTCAGTTGACATGTTTTCTTCCTGTAAT
>DASWQK010000041.1:0-5555 GCA_036403735.1 Pyrinomonadaceae bacterium | reverse complement strand
CTTCTTCGACAGACGTGTCGCAGGTTCCAATCTGGGCGCGCCTTACAACTTGCCTATCACGCTTGACAAGGGAGGCAAGTTTTATAAGAAGCCCGGGTTCTATCCTCAGGACTGGAACAACTTTGGGCCATCGATCGCACTGGCGTGGTCGCCGAACTTCAAGGGTTTCCTCGGAAAGGCCCTGGGTAGTGATAGCCGGAGCGTATTCCGGGGCGGTTTCCGCATCACCTACGACCACATCGGCGGTCAATTGGCCGTGAATTTTGACGCGTCGAATCAGCTCGGCTTTGCGTCCGCGTTGAGCATTCCGGTTAACACTTACAACGTTACGACTTCACTTGCGCCATTGTTTACCGGCGGCACCCCGGATGTTCGTACTTTCCCCGGAATCGTCGGCAACTTTAGCGGCCAACTCACATTCCCGCTGACGCAGCCGTCGGATCAGGCTCAGCGAATTGAAACCTCGCTCGATAGTCGGATCTCCACCCCTTATAACTACAACATCGCATTTTCCTACGAACGTGAGTTGGGTAAAGGATTCAAGATCCAAGGGGCGTATGTAGGAAGACTGGCGCGGAACCTATTGGCCCAGCGCGATGTCGCCACCTTCAATAATATCCGCGATCCAAAATCGGGAATGACGTTCTACCAGGCGATGGCCCAACTGATAAATCTTCGTTATCAGGGAACCGCAGTTACGGCGGTGCCGGCCATTCCGTGGTTCGAGAATTTCTTGCCGGGATTGGCGGGTAACTTCAGCGTGCTGGGCGTCAGCCAAAAATTAACTGCCAGCCAGCGCGCCTATCAACGTATCGCGTATCCCAGCGTGGGCGGGATCTCAGGTGGATTTGCCGACTATACGTTCCGCCAACTTCAATGGGATGACGCGCCCGTTTCCCTTATCAATAACCTGTTCGTGCATCCGCAGTACGCGGCCTTAACGACATGGACAACGATCGCCAAGTCGAATTATCACTCAGGACAAATCACTTTGACTGAGAGACTGCGACAGGACGTGGTCTTTGACCTCAATTACACGATTGGCCACTCGCTGGATAACGCTTCGGGCCTCCAGAGTGCGGGTAACTACTCAACCGCTGCACTCATCTTCAATCCGCTCGATCTGGATTCGCAGTATGGCACTTCGGACTTTGACGTTCGCCATATCGTAAATGCGAATTGGATCGTCGGGTTGCCTTTCGGTCGTAACAAGTGGCTGGCCCACAATGCGAACAAGTGGGTGAATGGAATCATTGGCGGCTGGCAGTCAGCCGGCATTTTCCGTTGGAATTCGGGTTTTCCGGTGGCTACACCTTTCGGTTCGCAGCGGTGGCCCACGAACTGGCAGATATCTTCATTCCTGGTTCGAACCAGGGCGCTGGTAAGCACCCCCACGAAGACATCGGCTGGTGGGCCAAATCTGTTCGGCGATCCGCTCGCGGCGCTCCTAAGCTTCCGCGACTCCATGCCGGGAGAGGGCGGCGACCGCAACTTTTTGAGACTGCCCGGTTACTTCGCTTTGGACAGCAGCTTGACAAAGTCCTTCAGAATCGGCGAGCGCCAAAGCGTAACCCTCAAGTGGGAGGTCTTTAACGTAACCAACACCCAGCGCCTTGCCGGGCCGTCGGGCTTCGGCGTGAGCGCAATTGATCCTTTCATGCAGGGACAATTCGGCTTGGCGGCAATTACGACCGCACCCACGAATTTTGGCGTACTGTCGACGACCCAAAAACCCCTGGGAGAAACAAAGGCAGGGCGCACCATGCAGTTCGCTCTGCGCTGGCAGTTTTAGTCTGTTCATGCGAAAACATCGCGGGCTGGAGAGTGATCTTCAGCCCGTCATTTTTTGAAAGCCGGCGATCATCTGTGATTCAGGAAATAGGTTGAAGCCGAATCCCAGGAACATCGTCGCATGTTACTTCGTTCAGCAATGAGAAGCTTGCAAAACGGCGGCCGAATGATCCTTTCAGGAGGAATCCAATGAAACGCGTTCTTATTGTAGTGGCTTTGATTACTTGCGCGGCGGTGCTCGGCCTGTGGCGCTCTCATGGTGGCGTGCGGGCCGGATTGAATCGCGTCGTCAACGCGGCTGGCGATAACAATTCTGCGGGAGTCACTGGTGATGAAATCCGTAAAACATTCGATCTGAAACCGGGTGCTCGCGTCGATATCCAGGGCATCAACGGCCGCGTCGAGATTCAAACTTCTGATACGAAGACGGCAGAGGTGTTTGTTAAGCGCACGGGCAACAACCCAGCCTCGCTCCGCCGCCGCGAAATGATCATCGAGCAGACGAGCGATGGGTTACTGGTGCGCAGCAAACAAAATCATGTTGGGCTCTGGGACCACCTGTTCGGCAGCGATCCGAACGAGGAAGTGACTATCAAGGCCCCACGCCAGATCGCCTTGTCATTCAAAGGCATCAACGGTCGTGTCTACAGTAGCGACATCGATGGGTCGCTGGAAGTCAAAGGAATCAATGGTCGCGTCGAATTAGGCCAGGTCAACGACTCAGTTCAAGTCGAAGGCATCAATGGCTCGATCGCTGTCGGATTGAACAAGCTGAGTGAGCGCGGCGTCCACATCCACGGGGTCAACGGTGGAATTGAATTGAAATTGTCGAGCGGTCTCAACGCGGACCTCACCGCTAAAGGAATGAACGGCAGCGTTCGATCAGAGATTGCCGAAGTCACCGTTGAAAAGGATGATCGTTGGTCGCACTATTCAGCGCGCATCGGCAGTGGTGGGCCGGCGATCGAGATCAGCGGAATTAACGGCAACGTTCGATTAACGAGAGGTGATAATTCCTCAGCAGGTTCAGGGCCAAGTGACAAGTCGAGCAACTCAAACACCTCGGCCAAATCCAGAAACCTCCAGTGATTACTCGACGATTCGCGACTGCAAGAGGCGGCGCTAGCGCCGCCTTTTTGTTTGTCGATCTGTGTTGCGAGCGAAGCTCGCGGATAAAATGTTGACTCGCTAATGTGTCCGTAATATCTTGCCCCAGCCAATTGTCATGGAGACTCGCCACGGTTTCGGTCTCCCAAATTAATACAGTCTTCACTGTCCGCGACTAACGGTTGCTCTAATGTTTCACTTGGGAATCGTCGGCCATCGTTACCTGAAGGATGACGAGGCGAGCGCATTCGTCGCTCAGCAAAGTCTATTCATCCTCAGGCAAATGCAGGCCGAGCATCTTGATCTGATCGCGCTTTCGGCGATAGCCGAGGGGGCAGACACATTATTTGCCGAGGCCGCAATCAGTCTCGACATACCGCTCGATATTGTTCGGCCATTTACCAACTATGCCGAGGACTTTCGGACTGCCTCTGCGAAGGCCCGATACGAGAAGTTGCGTGCGGATGCACGTCACGAGACGTTGCTCCCTTACTCGGAACGGTCGGACACGGCGTACAAGGCAGCAATGAACTGGATCGTCGACCGGTCTGAATTGGTGGTCGTTGCCTGGGACGGCCAGCCGGCCGTCGGATCGGGCGGCACGGGCGACGCGGTCCGGCAATTGATGTTTCGGAAACGCCTGTGGGTGCATTTGGACGTTGTGAATCTATCCGTGGTCTCTCACTCGGGAGAACCGGGAACAGAGGACGTGACGAAGTAATGTCGAATCGGCGCAAGGGCATCAAACGAATTTTGGTGCTTAACCAATATACGATTGCTACCCTGGTAGGTCTTTCGTTTTTATTGATCGTCGCCGTTGTCTATCTTTCGCAAATTTGGGTCGAACGCGGTTCGTTGCCTCCCAATAGCGTGACCGGCCCTAAAGAACAGTACGAGATTGCCAAACTGGCTGCTGAGATTCGGCAGGTTCGAAGTGACACCAGCGGCAGTTTGTTCTGGCTCAAGATGATTGCGTTGTTTGTCACGGTAGGTGGAGCCGTTGGTGGTTACCTCATCGGCCAGAGCCACGCGACGACCAAGAGAATCGATTTTGAAAATAGGAAGAGCGTCGATGCTGCCTATCAGGCGATCATACTTGAACTGTCAGATAAAGCGGCTTTGCTGCGCGCAGCGGCGGCGGTCAAGTTGGGCGCGATTCTAAATTCGTTCCCGCACGAATGGAACGTCAGCGATGAAAGAAAGCGACAGCTCGTGCTACTGACCAAGCAAGTGTTGGCTGCGGCCCTCTCGATCGAAAAGGATCCAAAGGTACTTAAGACGTTGACGATCGCGGTCGTCTTACACAAGCATTTGCTACGTAAGCACTGGCGTGATGGAGGCGTCGAGCCCCAGCCCCGAGTCTATGCGGACGTTACGGGTTTAGATTTGTCCGGCGCCCGGGCAGCCGATGCTTATTGGGCTAAAGCTGACTTCACATACAGCGATTTCTATCGCGCGGATCTGTCCCGTGCTTCCTTCCGCGATTCCATTCTCGAATCTGCACAATTTCGTGAGGCCAGGCTTCTGGGGGCGGTCTTCGTAAATACTGACTGTAACGGCGCTAATTTCAAACTCGCTGATCTTCGGGGCGCCGATCTTTCCGGGGCGCGACTTTCCAAAACGAATTTCGATGGCGCGAAAGTCCACGACTGTACTATTACCGGCGCAGAGTTTCTCGACAACCCCGAGCAATCGTAGACGTTTCCGAGTCAGGCGACGGGTCGAGCACACTCAAAGTAAGCGAATGGTTGGGACAAAACTAGATCGGTTTGCGCGTCTTTAGATTGAGCGCGCCAGGCGGGGGCTTGCACATGATGAATACAACCGAGACAAATCAAACGACACCGGTGGTGTTACAAAGGCTCGAGTCCGAGATCGATTGGTACGACAAAAAGAGCGTTCACAATCAACACATGTTCAAGCGGTTGAAGACCGCCACCCTGGCAATTTCCGTGTCGATTCCGCTCTGCGCTTTACTCGTCACCTGGCGCCCCATCGTGGGGGGAGTGATAACGGGCATGCTTGGCGCCTCGATAACTTTGCTCGAGGGCTTGCAACAATTGAATCAGTACCACGATAACTGGACCACCTATCGCTCGACGGCGGAAGACCTGAAACACGAGAAGTTCCTGTTTCTGAGTAAGGCGGGCGCTTATGCAACCGCGAGTAATGCGACGGCGCTCTTAGCCGAGAATGTCGAATCCCGCGTTTCGCAAGAGCATTCAAGATGGACGCAAGTGCAAGCGCAGGCACTGGCGCAGAAGGCGCAAGTCGCCGCGAATACAGATTGAGTGGCCAAATGATGGGCGTCTTTGAAAGAGTCTCTGCATACTAAACATCGGCTGAAAAATAAATATTTCCTTCTCTCCCGAATTCTGCCATAAGCCAGTAGTAACACCGAATGTGTGTGCGAATGTGTGTGCGGGAATCCAAGGCATCTTTGATTTTGAAATCAAGGCCGCTAAGTCAAAAGGCCAGAGGTACAGTATGGCAAGGGAACGAACCGGGTCAATAGTCAAACGAAGGCCTCGCAGGAAAGGCGAGAAGCCGAGTTGGTGGGCACGTGTCACTTATGTCGATCCCGTCTCCGGGAAGCACCGAATCTTAAACTTACTCACAATAGCGACAATAGCAATTTCTCTGATTCATAATTCAAC
>DASWQK010000040.1:0-4509 GCA_036403735.1 Pyrinomonadaceae bacterium | reverse complement strand
CGAGTCGCTGCAACAACATGAATCCATCTTCTTATCGCCGGATTGGATCGCATTCTGCGCGAATGCCATACCGGCAACTGCTAACGTCAAGCCGAGCGCGAGGCACGGCATGAATCTGCGAATTAATTTCATCTTTATTTTCTCCTGTAAGAGGTTGATGCCAAGGCGTCAGCGAACACACTGATGCCCGCTCACACCGGTTATGGGTGAGCATCGTCTTGCAGGCAGATTTCTAGATTAGGAACGCACAGTCGAGCAGGTAAGCGCGCGCCCGATTGGGTGGTCGCAGGGGAACTGCGAGTATTGATGGATTGGCTTTAGTGAGTTGGAGCGAGGAAGAACTCGTGTGATTCAGAACTGAATTGTCGTCATTGGATTGCGAGCGCGAAGCGATCACGATCGATCCGCTCGTCAACGGGCAGCAACTCATTGCGTCGCTGGACGACGAAGCCGGTAGCGCCTCCCGCATGCGTTCGAGGCCGGCAGACTTTGTAAATGAATTCGCTGAATGCTTCGATGAACCGTGCCGCACTTTACAACAAGCATGCGCGTCCATCATCGCGGACATCGTCGTCATGGACTGTTGCGCGGATTGCGGCGTATTCATTTCCGGCATCGCACCGCGCGCATAGCTGACCATCATGCAGCCGGCGCCCGCGCACCAGAAAATCAGCGCCAGCGCCATCACCGAACGCGGAGTAATTTTTCTTTTGAAGCTGCGAATCACTGCTGAAATACTACTCGCGGATTGCCCCGATGTCGAGTGGTTTCCCCGCCTCTGGCCCTTGGAGAGTGATCTGGATCACGTCTTACCAAGACCCTTCACATGGGGTGGTTCGTATTGTTCGGAGCCCTCCCTCACGGTCGGGCGAGTGCCCCGCTGATCCCGCCTTACACAACCACACTCATGAATCTGAGTCGCGTGTTTGACTTTCTCCTAATTTAGAATTATTATAATTCTCGTCATGGTCCTACAAACCAAAGCACCGAAGCCAATGCGGGCATTGACGCGTCAACGCAAAATCGTGCTCGAGGTAGTTCAGGCGGGAGATCATCACCCGACCGCGGCCGAGGTGTTCGATGCGGCCCGCAAGAGGCTGCCGGGGATTAGTTTTGCGACCGTCTATAACTCTCTGCGTTTCCTGAAAGACGCCGGGTTAGTTCGCGAGATCGCCTTCGGCAACGGCGCCAGTCGTTACGATCGTGAGACAGACCGCCACGATCACGCGCTGTGTTCGGCCTGCGGCAAGCTCGTTGATTTTGATCTGCCAGGCACCGTGGCGCTGACTCGTTCCGCGGCCCGGGCGTCTAAATTCAAAGCAGAGTCAGTTCATCTGACGCTGGTAGGTCTGTGTCCGAAGTGCCGCGACAGTAAACCGAGAAGTTCGTCTTAATTTTTGAAAACGTCGCGATGCATAAATGGTCGCGGCAACCATTGACCGTTTAGAGGAGGAAGAATGTCAGCAGCAGTAGCAACAGCTTACGAATCAGCCCAGGTCGGCAAACCCGCACCTGATTTTGAAATTCCATCAACCAAGAACATCGAAAAACTCAATGAGCCGGTAAAGCTTTCGGATTATCAAGGCAAGTGGGTCGTTCTGCTTTTTTATCCGTTGGACTTTACCTTTGTTTGTCCGACTGAACTTACAACCTTCAGCGATCGCTACGCCGATTTTGAAGGCGTCGGCGCGGAAATCATCGGCATCTCGACTGACTCAGCCTTTTCGCATCGCGCGTGGCTGCAAACGCCGCGCGACAAGGGTGGCGTGGAAGGTTTGAAGTTTCCGCTCGGCGCCGACATCACCAAAAAGATGTCGAAAGACTATGGCGTGCTGATCGAAGATCGCGGGATCGCGCTTCGTGGTTTGTTCGTCATCGATCCGGAAGGCGTCCTGCGCTACAAAGTCGTGCACGATCTGAACATCGGACGTTCGGCGGAAGAGACGCTGCGCGTGATTCAGGCTTTGCAGACCGGTGGTTTGTGCCAGGCTGAATGGCGGCCAGGTCAGGAAACGATCAAGACGTAAGCCTGCTTATACTCCCTCTCCCTTTGGGAGAGGGCTGGGGTGAGGGGCTGACAGAGAAGTTAAGGTAGTTGGCCCGCTCAAACCCTCTCCCAAAGGGAGAGGGAACCTTCGGAGAATTAACCATGCCCATGAGAATTGGAACTCCCATGCCTTCATTGGAAGGCGCGACTGAATGGCTCGCCGGTTCGGCGGAAGAGGCTTTGCGAGAGGCTGAAGGCCGGCCCATCCTGATCCATTTCTGGTCTGTCAGCTGCGGGATGTGCAAAGACAACTTGCCGCGCGTCGCTGAGTGGCGAGAAAAATATCGCGACGGATTGCGAGTAATCGCGATTCACATGCCGCGCTATCCTGAAGACGCAAGCATCGACGCCGTGCGCGAAGCTGCCGGCAAGTACGGAATCATTGAGCCGCTGGCAATCGACAATGAGCATAAACTGCGGGACGCCTTTCAAAACGACCATGGCTATGTGCCCGCTTACTATCTATTCGACGAGCAGCACAAATTGAAGAGCTTTGCGGCGGGCGAATATGGCGTGAAGGTGATGGAGCCGGCGCTGGAGAGACTCTTAGGCGTCGCCAACACCGCAGCAGTTGGATAAAGTTATTTTCTCGTTAAGCGGCCCGCGTCAGATTCCCAGCCGCAGAAATTTCCTTAATGACTGGTTTGTTCCCACAATCAACATCGCGCTTATGCTGGTTCTTGCTGTGTGCGGATGTCATTTCATCGGACATTGCGGGTCTGCCAAAGAAATAGCCCTGTCCTCTATCACACCTTAGCAGTCGCAGAAAGGCCAACTGATCTTCGGTCTCGATACCTTCGGCAATTACTTTTAGCCTCAAATTGTGGGCCAGGGTGATTATCGCCATCACCAGCGCGGCATCATCGGGGTCACTGGTCGCATCTTTCACGAAGGACGCGTCGAGCTTGACCGAATCGATCGGCAATCGTTTGAGATACCCGAGCGAAGAATAGCCAGTGCCGAAATCATCGATGGCAATTTTTACGCCCATCTCCCGAAGTCTGGTCAGCGTCTTAATTCCCACTTCAGGATTTTGCATCAAGGAAGTTTCGGTAACTTCAATCTCAAGAAACTCGGGCCCGAGGCCCGCGTCGTCCAGAATCTGCGCCACCGTTTTCAAGAAGTTCTCTTCCTGTAGTTGTTTTGGTGAAACATTGACGGCCACGCAAAAGTCCGCCAGCCCCAGGTCGTGCCATTGACGAGCTTGCTCGCAAGCCGTGCGCAGGACTGAAGCACCAATCGGCACTATCAAGCCGGTATCTTCCGCCAACGGAATGAAGTCAGCCGGTAGAAGCATTCCTCGCTCGCGATCTTCCCATCGCACCAGCGCTTCGGCGCCGATAATCTTTCTTGATTGAATTTCTACCTGCGGCTGGTAATAGACAACAAAGTCGTGATTGTCCAGCGCGTGGAGTAAACGTTGCTTTTCCGCGTCGCGCCGGGTCACCCGCGAGCGAAGACCTGCGAGCTGCTCCCGATGATCGAGCGCGCGCCGGACAACCGCATCCACCTGGGCAAGCTCAAACGGTTTGGTTATGTAATCGAACGCCCCGGCCCGCATCGCTGCAATCGCCGATTCGATCATTCGTTGGCCGCTGATCATGACCACGACCGACTCGGGTGCAAGCGTAATGATATGCGGAATCATCTCGAGGCCGCTCATTTGTGGCATGCTGATATCGCTCATGATTAGATCGAAGGACTCGCCAGCGAGCGCCGCTAAGGCATCGGCAGCTGAATTTACTGCGGTGCACTCATACAATTTGCTCAGGAAGTCATGCAAAATGCTCCCAATCTCCCGGTCGTCATCGACAATCAACACTCGGATCTTTTGCTCTTTCATCAGCAGCCGCCTTTCTCTCAGTGAAAAAACCGGCCGCAATGTGAGTGCCAATCAAACCTGTGAGCGAATAAACGTGAGCCGGCAGCGAAGTTTCGCGAACTGGCGAGTTCTGCCGCAGCATCATCAGCGACCGCCGCAATTCTCTGCACCGCGCAAATTCTCGTGACGGCGGACGACGCCCGATATTCTCGGTCATGGCGCAGACTCTGGTTGGTCTCCTTCCCTCTTGTGCGGCAGTAACATCACTCATGTGAATGCATGTATCGCCTTAACTGTTGGCGCTGATTCGCGCCGGCAGCCTGGTCCAGATCTTCAGCCCTGAGCCCCACCGGAACGGCGGTTGCACAAGCGAGCCACCACCAGGATATGAGGTAATGCGATTAAGCATCTTCCCCGCGAACAAGCAGGCATGAATTAAGGAATGTTGACGATGTATGATGCGAAGAAATTGATTGTCCGGCTCACGGTGGTTGTTTGCCTCAGTATCAATCTTGCGGCCGCTCACCCGGGGGCAGCGCAATCAATACCAACCAGATCACGAAAACTTTCTTCTGATTTGATCCAGCAGATGCGGAGCGAACGCGGCGATGCGCGCGTCAAGGTGGTGATTCAATTCAAC
>DASWQK010000039.1:0-2180 GCA_036403735.1 Pyrinomonadaceae bacterium | reverse complement strand
GACTATCTTCATTGCCGGGCATAACAATACGGTGCCGGAAATAATTGAAGCTCTTGGTGGCCCAAAGTATCCGACTATTCCAGAGACCGAGTACGACAATCTCTTCGTCGTGACTGTCTATCGAACAGGCAAGGCGAAGGTTGTGAAGATGAAGTACGGAAGTCCAAGTCAGTGATTTCTCCGTGTCCTCTGTGGTTAATTATTTATAGGTCAAATTTCACCACAGAGGGCACAGAGGGTATTCGAAATCATTAAACTGAAAATGCCGTCATGAAAAAACAAAAACGCACATCGATTAATCGGCGCAACTTTGTAAAGCTGCTTCCCGCCGCGGGCGCCGCCGGGCTGGTGGCTTCAAAGTCGCCGTTGAGCGCCCTGGCCCAAACGCCCACTCCGGTAGCTTCGCCTTCACCGCGCCCATCGCCGTCGCCGCTGCGCGTCACCAAAGAGATGATGCACAACGCCGAGAAGCTGATCGGCATTGAACTGACCGATGCGCAAGAGACGATGGCCGTGCGCGGCGTCAACGGTAATCTCGATAGTTACGAAGCCATTCGCAAGATCGATGTGCCGCTCGATACCGAACCGGCCATTGCCTTTCATCCCGCGTTGCCCGGATTTCATGTCAAACGCGCGCCGGCGAAAGTGAAATTCAAATTTGGCAAAAATGAACCGGCCCAATTCAAGTCGGTTGACGATCTTCCGTTTGCGACCGTGCCACAGCTCGCCGAGTTGATCCGAACAAAGAAAGTCTCGTCAGTTGAACTCACCAGGATGTATCTGTCCCGATTGAAAAAGTACGGACCAAAACTTCTCTGCGTGGTGACGCTCACTGAAGATTTGGCGATGAAGCAGGCGCAGTCCGCCGACGATGATTTGAAGCGGGGAAAGTATCGCGGACCTTTGCACGGAATTCCCTGGGGCGCGAAGGATTTGTTTGCGACGAAAGGAATCAAGACCACCTGGGGCGCCGAACCTTATCGCGATCAAGTCATTGATTATGACGCGACAATTGTTGAGCGACTGCGCGAAGCGGGCGCGGTCCTCGTGGCTAAACTTTCGATGGGAGCATTGGCCCAGGGCCCGAAGTGGTTCGGCGGCGTGACCCGTAATCCCTGGGTGCCGGATGAAGATCGTCTGGGATCGAGCGGTTCGTCCGCGGGGCCGGCGTCGGCCACGTCCGCGGGTCTGGTTGGCTTTTCGATTGGAACTGAGACGCTCGGTTCGATTGTTTCGCCTTCATCGCGCTGCGGTGTGACCGGTTTGCGTCCAACGTACGGCCGCGCCAGCCGCTATGGCGCGATGGGTTTGAGTTGGACCATGGACAAGATTGGTCCCATCTGTCGCGGCGTTGAAGACTGCGCGGCAGCGCTCGACGCGATCTATGGCCCGGACGGCCACGATCTGACGGTCGGCGATGCGCCTTTCAATTGGTCGCCTGAGATGCCCTTAAGCAGCTTGCGCGTCGCCTATTTGAAAACTGAATTCGAAACGACGCCGCAAGCAAACGCGAACGAGCAGCAGCGGAAGGTCACGGATCAGCGCAATGCGATGTACAAAGACGCTCTGGCGGTGTTGGAAAAAGCCGGCGTGAAAATGACCGCGATCGAGTTGCCAAAATTTCCGACGGGGAACATTCGTTTCCTGCTAACCGCGGAAGCCGCGACGGCGTTTGATGACATCACTCGTGACGGTCGAGTGAATCAATTGTCTGGACAGGACGCCGGCGATTGGCCCAACAGTTTCCGCACTTCACGTTTTATTACCGCGGTTGAATACCTCCGGGCCCAGCGGCTGCGCGTTTTGCTGATGCGCGAAATGGACAAGCTCATGTCGCAATGGGACGTATTTGTCTCGCCGGCTCCCAACAGCGCCAGCTTAACGATCACGAACCTGACGGGCCACCCGGCGGTGTGTCTGCCCTGCGGCTTCCTCGATATTCCCGGACCTAACAACGGACCGCTGCAACATCTGCCGCAGGCAATCATGTTCACCGGCGGTTTGTATGACGAAGCGTCGCCGCTGCGCGTCGCGCTGGCGTTTGAAAAAGCGACGAGCTGGCACACGATGCATCCGAAAGTTGATTGGGCATGAGTTAGAATCTGTTACTACTTGCGATGTCTGTTTTAGTTCATGCTGCCCGTTCTCAGCGGCTTCAATCGACCATATTCGCGACGATT
>DASWQK010000038.1:0-13418 GCA_036403735.1 Pyrinomonadaceae bacterium | reverse complement strand
GTGATGAAGGTTGGTTGAATCAAGTGTGGTTCAGCAAACTCTTCGAATAGCTCAACTATGCGAACTGGTTCTTCTGTTTCAGCGGGACCTTGGCCTCGGTAATGAGCAATCGCATCCTTCATCGTCACCCGCGTGAACGGCTTTGAAAAATCGATTTCATTTTCGCCGTAACGAATCGTCAACCCACCGGTCGCAACCTGGACCACAGACCGCATCATTTCTTCATGCAAATCCATCATCTGATTCACGTCGGCGTAGGCCATATAGAACTCCAGCATTGTGAATTCAGGATTGTGTTTGGTTGAAATGCCTTCGTTGCGAAAGTTTCGATTCAGCTCATAGACCTTTTCAAAGCCACCGACGACCAGCCGCTTCAAATAAAGTTCCGGCGCGATGCGCGCGAACAGATCGATGTCGAGCGTGTTGTGATGCGTCTTGAACGGCCGCGCGGCGGCGCCCGTTGCCAAAGGCGTGAGCATCGGCGTCTCGACTTCCACGTAGCCGCGTTCATCCAGAAAGCGACGAATCTCGCGAATGACATTCGAGCGCAGTGCGAAAACTTCACGCGGGGTGAGATCCTTTTCGTCGCGCTCAAGTTTCAAACTCCCCGCGATCAAATCAGCATATCGCTGGCGCTGTCGGATCTCCGGATCGTTGATGCCGTGCATCTTGTCCGGCATTGGAAGTAAAGCCTTAGCGAGAAATTGCAACTTCTCAACGTGCACCGAAAGCTCGCCCGTTTTGGTCACGAACAAATAGCCTTCGACGCCGATGAAGTCGCCATGATCCAGTAAACCGAAGAGTTCCCAGCCGTTGACTTCGCCGCCTTCGGCATCATTGCTGAGGCCTACGACATCCTGACGGCGCACATAAATCTGCAAGCGCGCCACGCCGTCCGACAAATGCACGAACGCGGCCTTGCCCATTACGCGCGGCGGCGCACTCAACCGTCCCGCGACCCGCACGCGTACCTTATTCAGCTCGCCATTCGCTGATTCAAGTGCTTCGGCCGCAGGCCTTTCACCTTCAGCAACTGTTGGTTCGTACTGCTTGAACGCGGCGACGATCGAAGTGATCGTGTCCTCACCTGAGCGGGTTTTGGTAACGTTAGTTCGCTCGAATTTGTTTGGATAGACGTTGCCCACAAGCGTGCGCAGAGCTTCGAGGTGCTCGCGTCGCGCCTGTGTCTGATCGTTTTCTTCAATGAAAGGCACAGTCATGAATCTGTGATAGTAAAGGGTAAGTAGTGAATAGACCAAACACCGGATTGGTTTGATTTCGCTCTTCTGGTAACATCAACCCATGTCCGCTGCGCTGGAAGAAATTACAGAAAAAGCGTTGCAACTCTCACCTCAAGACAAATTGGCCCTGGCGAATCGTCTATTGAGCGACCAGCTTAGTGATGCGTCAGAAGTCGAAGCGGCTTGGGACGAGGAAATTCTCGCCAGAATTGAAGCCATCGATAACGGCACAGCGATAGGTGTATCTTTTGAGGAAGTCATCCTCGCTGCGCGAAAACGCCGCGCGAAATGAAGATTGTTTTTCTCGACCAGGCCAATCGCGAATTCTCTGATGCAGTTCAGTACTATGATAGTCAGGCACCTGGACTCGGCCAACGATTCGAAGATGAAATTGAAAGAGCCATTCAGTGGCTTTCGACGAATCCCGAAGCTTGCGCCTTAAGGCGTGGCATATACCGGCGGATGAACCTCCGCGTCTTTCCGTACTATATTCCCTACGTTATCCGCGAACAGACCTTGTGGGTTGTAGCCATTGCACAATCGCAACGGCGTCCGGAATACTGGATCCGGAGAGCGAAAACATTAGATTAGGCTTCTCATGTCCGGAAAAATTCTATCGCATGAAGACCTCGTCAATGAGCGCGCCGACCTGCGCGGCGCGGGTAAGACGCTGGTCTTCACCAATGGGGTCTTCGACATTTTGCATGTGGGCCATGTGCGTTATCTCGCTGAGGCACGGGCGCTTGGCGACGCCCTGGTCATCGCCATTAACAGCGATCGATCGGTGCGAGAGTTGAAGGGACTGGACCGGCCGCTGACAAAAGAAACCGACCGCGCAGAAATTCTCGCCGCGTTGCGTGCCGTCGATTACGTGACAATTTTTGACGATGTCTCGCCGCGATCATTGATAGCCCGGTTGCTGCCCGATGTGCTGGTAAAAGGCGGCGACTACACGCTGGATCAAATTCACGGACGCGAAGAAGTAGAAGCTGCGGGTGGACGCGTGGTGAGTCTGCCTTTTGTTGCGGACGTGTCGACCAGCGAGATCCTGAAACGAATTCGAAATTCCTGAGAGAGTTCGGCGCATGCAAGAGAAGCCGTATCTAAAAGAAATAGCATTGAAGCGAGAATCGATCGGGGATTTTGAGAGCTATCCATTTTGCATTCCCGCGATCAGGAAGCTTGAGCCGTTAAAGTTTCATCCGGATGTTACGTTTTTTGTCGGTGAGAATGGTTCGGGTAAGTCTACTTTGATCGAAGCGATCGCCGTCGCTCTGGGCTTTAATCCCGAGGGCGGAACGAAACAATCACAGTTCACGACCAGCCGGACACACTCAGAACTGCATAGCCACCTCCGTCTCGTAAGAAGTTTTAAGAAACCGGGCGATGAATATTTTCTGCGGGCAGAGAGTTTCTATAACCTTGCTACTTTCATGGAAGAAACCGGCTATTTGAGAGGTTATGGCGGCAAGTCCCTGCATCAGCAGTCTCATGGTGAATCATTTATGGCGACGCTCTTGAATAAGCTCACGGGCGGCGGCCTTTATATAATGGACGAACCGGAAGCCGCTCTTTCGCCATCACGACAAATGGCTGCGATCTCGGCCATTCATCATCTCGTAGAACAAAATTCGCAATTTATCATCGCCACGCATTCACCGATTCTGCTCGCGTATCCGCGCGCGTGCATTTACCAACTGGACGACCAGGGGTTGAGAAAGATCGAATACGAAGAGACGGAACACTATTCAGTCACGCGGCAGTTCTTGAATAATTACCAGCAACTGCTAAGCATTCTTATGGAACCGTAATGACAGTCACCGCAACAGACTCGATTCTTCAGCACGCGATCAGCGGCCTACAAGCCAGCGCTGAATTTCGTCGTGTGCTCGATCAGATTAATCGCGGCGCGCGAGTCATTTCGATCAGCGGACTAGTCGCGGGACCGGCCCGCGCGCTGGTTCTGGCCGCGCTGCAACGTCAGACCGCAAAGCATTTTGCGCTGGTCGTGCCGGCGCAGAGAGACTTGGAAAATTGGGAGCGCGATATCGGCTTTTGGTACTGCGCGCTCCGTGGGACCTCTGAATGCGGGGATGCCGTTGCCGTGCTGCCTGCTTCCGAGAGCGACCCTTATGCCGGCGGATCGCCGCACGCGGAAACGCTCGAGCGGCGCGCCCTGGCATTATGGCGCCTGGCTCGACGCCAACAAGATTTTCTGCTGCTCACCTCCCGCGCGCTCGCCCGCAGAACCGTAGCTCCTTCCGACATTATGAAAGCGGGTGCGGTACTTCGTCGCGATGAAGACGCGTCGCCGGAAGAGCTGATAGACAAGCTGGTCGCGAGTGGCTACGTGCGCGAAGATCCGGTCGGCGCCATCGGCGAGTTTTCAATGCGTGGTGGCATCCTCGATGTCTGGCCCCCGGGACATGACGCGCCGGTGCGCATCGAATTTTTCGGCGACACGGTCGACTCGATTCGCGAGTTTGATCCCGAGACCCAACTTTCCACGACGCAGTTGCCGCAAGTTGAAATCGCGCCGATGCGAGAACTGATCGCCAGGCCATCAGACTTTCGCGAATGGGCGGCGCAAGCACGGGCCCGTTGGCATGATCCGCGGTTCGCGCGCTCGATGCGCGACCGCACTGACTTTGCAGATGAAGGTGAAGATTTCCCCGGGTGGGAATGGCTGATCTCAATCGTGCGCGAACGCAACGCCAGCATCTTCGATTATCTGAGTGGGGCGGTGT
The DNA here is from genome assembly GCA_036403735.1 of Pyrinomonadaceae bacterium. Taxonomy (GTDB): domain Bacteria; phylum Acidobacteriota; class Blastocatellia; order Pyrinomonadales; family Pyrinomonadaceae; genus UBA11740. The sequence goes on along the minus strand of DASWQK010000038.1, from coordinate 9,430 downwards.
TGGTAATTGACGAGCCGGTGGCCGTCGAGAATTTCCTGGTCGATGCTTTTCACACTCTCGAACAACGCTATGCTGAGAACGACGCGGCCGATGATCTGGGGTTAAGACCGGACGAACTCTATCTCAGCGCCGATGAGTTGCGCAGCGAAATCGATCGTATGCAGCGTGTTGAGGTACGCGCGCTTGGCCGTACAGCCACGAAGATTGATCAGGAAATTGCGCTGGACGCTGAGACACCAAAGATCTCGGTTGGCAAAGAGCGAGCAAAACGAAAGCCACTGTTTTTGTTTCCGGCTACTCATTGGGAGCCACGTTTAGAGGCGGGACTTCTCGCGCCGGGCCGCACAAGTGCGGCCTCTAAACCGGATGAAGGACTGGGCGAAATAGCCTGGCAGGCACAATCAGTGATGCGCTATCACGGGCGTCTGCCTGATCTGGCCCGCGACCTAATCGAGCGGCGTAAATCCGGATCGACGACGCTCTTTGTTATGCCGAGCAGTGGAGTGGCAGAGCGCGTCACGGAAATCTTGCGCGATTACGAAGTGAACGCGCGCCTGACTTCGTTCGAGGACACCTCAGAATTCGCATCACCCGACGCGATTGTCACTTCCGGAAAACTATCCGGTGGATTTGAATTGCCGGCCTCGCATTTGGTCGTGCACATCGAAGGCGATCTGTTTGATGAAGCAGCTGAACCCGCGCTTGAGCGACGCGCGACGGCCATCAAACGCGAGAAGAAACGGCGGGCCCGGGCGGCGGCATTCCTCTCTGACTTCCGGGATCTTAAGGTCGACGATTATGTCGTCCACATCGATCACGGGATCGCGCGATTTGGCGGACTCGTCACGCTCGACCTTGGCCCGACTGAGGCGGCTGTGGCGCGCGACGTCGCGAAACCGCGCTCAGAATTCATGCTGCTTTACTATGCGGACGAAGCGAAGCTCTACGTTCCGGTTGAGCGGCTCGATCTGGTCCAACGTTATTCGAGCGCGGAAGGAAATCAACCTACTCTCGATAGGCTGGGCGGCCTTGGTTGGCATAAGACCAAAGCCAAAGCCAAGCGCGCGATGCGTGATATGGCCGACGAGCTTTTGCGGCTGTATGCCGAACGCAAGCTGGTCCTTGGCCACGCCTATCCGCAAGACACTCCCTGGCAAACTGAATTCGAACAAGGCTTCGAATATATCTTGACCGCGGATCAGGAAACCGCGATCGAAGATGTGAAGACCGACATGCAAACGCCGACACCGATGGATCGTTTGCTGTGCGGCGACGTCGGATACGGCAAAACGGAAGTTGCCATGCGCGCGGCCTTCAAAACCGTGATGGATGGAAAGCAGGCCGCGATACTGACACCGACAACCGTCCTGGCTTATCAGCACTTCGATACATTTCGCCAGCGCTTCGCCCCTTTCCCCGTTAAGGTCGAACTGCTCTCGCGCTTTCGTTCAACCAAAGAACAAAAAGATGTCGTGAAGCGCGTCGAGGCGGGTGAGGTCGACGTAGTGATCGGAACGCATCGGATGCTTTCAAAGGATGTGAGTTTCAAAGATCTGGGACTGGTCGTGGTCGATGAAGAACAACGTTTCGGCGTCGCGCACAAGGAACGTCTGAAGCAATTGAAGAAACGCGTCGATGTGTTAACGCTCTCAGCCACGCCGATTCCGCGCACGCTGAATATGTCGCTGAGCGGTTTGCGCGACATGTCCTTGATCGAGACCCCGCCGCGAGATCGACTCGCGATTCAAACTCAGGTCGTGCAGTCGTCTGACGCCGTGATCAAGTCAGCGATCGATCTCGAACTCGCCCGCGGTGGCCAGGTCTTCTTCATTCACAATCGGGTTGAATCGATCGAAACAATCGCGGCCCTGGTTAAACGACTGGTGCCGAACTGCCGGATTGCGGTCGCCCACGGCCAGATGAATGAAAAAGAGATGGAAGCGATCATGCTTGATTTTATTGCCTATAAATACGATGTGCTGGTCGCGACCACGATTATCGAGAACGGCATAGACATCCCCCGCGCGAACACTATCATCATAAATCGCGCCGATAATTACGGTCTTTCTCAACTTTATCAATTGCGCGGCCGCGTGGGGCGATCGAATCGCCGGGCGTACGCGTATTTGCTGATTCCGGCGGAGCAAGAGCTGACGCCAATCGCGCGGCGAAGGCTTTCGGCAATTCGCGAGTTTTCAGATCTGGGCGCCGGCTTTCGCATCGCGGCGCTTGATTTGGAACTCAGAGGCGCCGGCAATATGCTGGGCGGCGAGCAATCAGGTCACATGGACGCGCTCGGTTTTGATCTTTATACGCAGATGCTCGAGCGCACGGTCGCCGAACTTCGTGGCGAGCAGGTTGAAGACGAGACGACGGTCTCGATCAATGTCGGGGTCGATGTAGGCATTCCCGAGAGCTACATCTCAGACATGGGCCAGCGGCTGCGGACCTACAAACGAGTGTCGTCGGCGCGCGATGAAGACGCGCTCGCGGCGATTCGCGCCGAAACTGAAGATCGCTATGGAAGAGTTCCTGAACCGGTCGAAGACTTGTTCGATTACGCCCGCCTGCGGCAAGCGGCTGAGTTAGTTGGGGTCGTTTCAATCGACCGCACGCGCGAAGGAATCGCCATCAAATTGGCCGAAAAAGCGCGGGTAGCACCGGAAAAACTCATGGAATTGATTCACGCTCGCGAGGGCACGAACTTCGCGCCGAGTGGGGTTTTGCGGCTCCAGTTGAACGACGAAGAAAAAGATCAAATACTGCCGATCGCCCGGCGCGTGTTGCTGCAAGTCAGATCGGACAGTTAGAATTGCCGAACTCTGGAGTGCGGCGCCTTGTCGCCGCTTTCTCTTTCAATAATCGGAGTCAAAGCGGTGACAAGTCACCGCACTCCAAAATAATAGGGAGTTATAAATCTGTGAAGTCAAAATCATTTATTGCTGCGTTGTTCGTCCTGGCGGCCACGCTCGTTTTGCCGGCGCTGGCGCGCGCCCAGGAAGGCGAGCCGGTCGTCGTCGATGAAGTAATCGCCCAGGTCAACGATGGCATCGTGACGCTCTCGCAGTTGAAGCGCGAGATGAAAGAGCGCGTCGGCACGCTGACGCAAAACGGGATGACCGCGCTGCAAGCCAACGCTGAAGTTGAAAAAAAGAAGCCCGAGTTGATCGCCATCCTGATCAACGAGCAGTTGTTGTTGCAGAAAGGCAAAGAACTCGATTTCACTCAGCGCGTCGAAGATGAAGTCAACAAGCGCATGCTGCAAGTTGCCAAAGAGAACGGCATCACGTCTATGGATAAGCTGTGCCAGGCGATGAAGGATGCAGGCATCGACTGCGAAGAGACTCGCAGAACAATGCGCATCGAGATCATGAAACAGGCCGTGCTTGAATCCGAAGTTGATTCAAAACTTTTCTATGGCTTTACCAGCGACGAGCTTCACAAGTATTTCGACGCTCACAAAGACAAGTTCATCAAGCCCGAGTCAATCGACCTGTCTGAGATCTTTCTGAGCCTCGGCGGCAAACCGGAAGCAGATGTTAAGGCCCGCGCTGCCGAACTCGTTAAGCAATCACGGGGCGGCGCGGATTTCTGCACCCTGGCCGCGGCTTATACAGAAAGGCCGGCGACCAACGGACAAAAGCCCTGCAAGATCGGTTTGTTCGCCGTGCCCGATCTTCGTCCTGACATAGCTGGTGCGGTTAAAGACGTTAAACCGGGCGCGGTAAGCGATCCGTTGAAGACGGACGAGGGTTACCAAATCTTGAAGGTCGAGGCCCGCAACGCCGGTAGCAGCGTCGCCACCTTCGTTGAGAACCAGGTACGGGGCGCCCTGACCGAAGAGCGCCTCCCCAAAGAGCGTGAAAATTTTCTGCAGGGCCTGCGTAACGATGCCTACGTCAAAATTGCAGATACCTATCGCCCTTCGGTCGAACCTCTTTTGAAGATCGTGCCGCCGGCCGCGGCCACCAAGAGAGATCCAAAACAGAAGGGAAAAGGAAAAATACTGGGACTCATCCCGAAGCCCTGAGCGTCGCACCGAAGGATTTCTCAGTGCGGTTGGATCTGTACCTCAAATTAACTCGTCTGTGCCCGCGTCGCTCCGTAGCTCAACAGCTTTGCGACGCGGGTTTTGTTTTCCTCAACGGCCGTCCCGCCAAATCTTCGCACGCCGTTAAGCCCGCCGACGAGATTGTGATTCGCCGGCGCGACCACGAGATAATAGTCCGCGTGTTGAGCGTACCCGCAGTCCGCAACATCCCGCGTCGTGAAGCAAGCAGCTTGATTGAAGTCATATCAGAACGGGAACTCGAGCAGGACATTTGACGTCTATGCTAGGGTGCCTTGAGCGTTGCATCGAGATCGCTCTGCGAGAAATTGTATTTCTCGAGTCCGCGGAGCGGACGTCAGCATAAAGCCTGGGGCGTCAGCCCCCGGGATCGCATCAGCAAGGGTAAATCAAGCCCGCGGAGCGGGTTGTCAGCCGAATCAACTGGACCAACATTAAGTGTGAGGGCTATCGCCCGCTTCGCGGGCTCGCTTATCATTCTTGTTCTTAACCCTGGGGGCTTACGCCCCAGGCTTTATGCTAGCATCCGCTCCGCGGACTGAAACCCGATCGCTGCGTCAAGTACCCATGATCAAATCGAGAAGAATTTTGATATTCGCACTCCTCGTCTTTGCGCTGGGCGGGAATCAGCTCGCGCCTCTCGCAGCCAACACCGAAAGACTTGCATCGCCGAATCTCGCCGCACCGCAAACCAAACCTCTTAAGCTGCCGCTCGTCTCTCCCAGAATCGTGGTGAAGAAAGCTGAACGCAAGTTGTTGCTCTATTCCGCCGGGAAGTTGGTGCGGACTTATCACGTGGGCCTGGGCCTTAGCCCGGTTGGCGACAAAGTCCGTCAGGGTGATCGCCGCACGCCCGAAGGCGACTTTTTCATCTTCACCAAAAACGACAAGAGCGCTTTCTATCTTTCACTTGGCGTCAGCTATCCAAATGCGGCCCATGCTGAACGCGGATTGCGCGACGGCCTGATCACAAGAGCACAGTACGAGTCGATCATCAGCGCGCTAAACGCGAAGCAAGCTCCGCCACAGAACACAAAACTCGGCGGCGATATTTATATCCACGGAAACGGCGCAAGCAGTGATTGGACCTGGGGCTGCGTCGCGCTCGAGAACGACGACGTACGTGAATTATTCAAGGCTGTGCCAGTCGGAACGCCAGTCAGGATCCAGCGTTAGGTTTGTCGCCATTAGCGTAAGTCCTACCCTCGTGCGTTCGATTATCGACCGCTCGCTACCCCAAATCGGCTAGTCATCATCTGAAACTTAAGAAGTGAAATCGCGCGATTGTCGCGAGTGCTTCAGACATCCATCATCGGTGACCAGCTGGCATGTAGGTTGCTGTAAGTGTCTCGATTCGACATGCGGAACGTAATGCAAGCTGTTAGCTTGCGCGCACTACAAGAACTGGTAATCAGAGGTAATCCATCATGAATATTCTCAGTAGCTTTTTCGCCGATGACCTGGCAATCGATCTGGGTACCGTTAACACAGTCATTTACACGCCGGAACAAGGCGTCGTTTTGAACGAACCTTCCATTCTGGCGGTTCACAAATACAGTCGCGAAGTTTTGTCCGTGGGCGCCAGCGCGTTGAAATTGCTTGGTCGCGAGCCCAATGATACTGAGGTGCACCGGCCGATTCGACGCGGAGCAATCGACAACTTTGAAGTCTCGCAGCAGTTTCTCCGCGCGCTGATCAGTCGTGTGCAGCATCACGATCATCCAAAGCGCAGTCACCTGGTGATTGGTGTTCCCGGATCGTCGACGCCGCTGGAACGGCGCTCAGTCAAAGATGCCGCGCGTGATGCGAAAGCCGGGCGCGTCGATCTGATCGACGAAGGACTGGCGGCCGCGCTGGGCGCTGGTTTGGATTTTGATAATGAGCAAGCACATCTGATCGTGGACATTGGCGGCGGCACAACGAACATTGCGATCCTTGCGTCGGGCGGCGTGGTCAATTCCGTCAGCGTGCCGGCGGCCGGCAACGCGATGGACGACGCGATTCGCGATTACCTGCGCCTGCGTTACGCAGTGCAATTTGGCGAACGTACGATCGAGCGCGTCAAGCGAGAGCTTGGTTCGGCTTCCGCGGATCAATGGGACAAGCGGCTCGACGATGAATTGGAAATCGTCGGCAAACAACTAGCGAATGGTGCGGCGCTGCCGATCGCGATTAGCGCGCGCGAGGTGCGCAACGCGGTCCAGGGGGTGGTGGCGGAAATTATTTCGGCAGTGCGACGGGTGATCGAAGACGCATCGCCCGAAGTTACCGCCGATATTTACTACTCGGGATTGATCCTGACCGGCGGCGGCGCGCTGCTGCACGGCATGTCCGATCGACTGCAAACTGATCTGAATTTGCGGGTTACGATTCCTGAAGATCCTTTGACCACGGTAGCGCTCGGCGCGGGGCGACTGCTTGCTGAACCAGAGCGATTGCAGCGTGCGTCTTTGCGCCTGGATGCACCGGCATGGGAACAGGCAGAGAACCTGGTGGTGAATTGGTAGTTTTTATTCTCACCGTTTAGCAGCGGGCTACTGCCCGCTGGCGTCGGTCGGTAGCCCGACTCGAAACGACGGAGAGGCGGGTCGGGGCCACATGAGGTAAAATCTCGTGTGGCTTTTTTCTTATGAATCAAATCAAGCCCTTCAAGATTCGTGACATCGAAATCAGCCCGCCGTTGGTCCTTTCGCCGATGGCTGGCGTGACTGATATTTCATTTCGCCGCTTATTGAAGGCGCGCGGTGGAATTGGTTTGACTGTGTCCGAATTTATTTCTGTCGAAGGACTCACGCGCAACAATCCCAAATCAAAAAGGCAGATGCGCTTTTACGAAAATGAGCGGCCGTTCGCGGTACAGATTTTTGGCGGCCAACCTGAGCGCATGCGTATGGCCGCCGAGCTGGCTGAAGAAGTTGGCGCAGACATTCTCGACGTGAACTGCGGCTGCCCCGCACCGAAAGTGGTGAAGCATGGTGGCGGCTCAGGACTTTTGAAGGACTACCCGAGATTGGAAACCATTCTGAGCGAGATCAAAAAAGCCATCACGATTCCGATGACCGTCAAGATTCGCGCGGGTTACTACGATCACGCGATTAATGCGGTCGAGACCGCAAAACTCGCCGAGGATTGCGGCGCTGAACATATCGCGCTCCACGGCCGCACGAAAGAGCAGGGCTATCGAGGTTTGGCAAATTGGGATCTGGTCAAACAGATAAAAGAAGTTGTAAGCGTTCCCGTTTCCGGCAGCGGCGACGTGAACACGATCGCGCAAGCATTCGATCGATTTCGCGAGACCGGCTGTGACGGAGTTTTGATCGGTCGCGGCGCGATGGCCAATCCGTGGATCTTTCGCCAGATAGAAGACGCGATGCTCGGCCGCGAACAGTTTCAACCAACCCTGGAAGATAAGCGCGCGTTGTTACTTGAATATTTCGATATGTTGCGGGAAGACATGCCCCAGCTCGCGGCGATCGGGCGCATGAAACAGCTCGCGGGACAATTCACGCGCGGACTCCAGGGCGGCGCGCTGTTTCGCACCGCGCTTTATCACTCACATTCAGTCCCAGAGATTCTCGATCGCATCTCTGAATACTTCGAAACGATCAGCGCGGGGCGACAGTACTTTGGGGAAGCGGGCGCGCCTCAGGACTTGATTGAAGCGCCGGTGATGGATTCTTGCGAGGTTTCGGTTTGAGTGGCGGCGCGCCTACGTTGCTGGCGATGGTCCCCTCACCCGTATTCAGGTCCTTTGGCGAAGGATAACCTTTGGCGCTCAACTCGGAAACGTCAACCACAATCTCTTTTCGATTTCGCAATTGTCTTTGCCGTTCGGCCTCAGCCTTTCTTTCGGCCGCCAGCGCTTTCTTGTCAGTTGAATTTTGATTAGCCGCCACCATGGGTGGAGGCGCCGGCTGTTTCTTCGGATGAAGCGACATCGCATTCACGGCGTTGAGCGCCTGCGTCTTTTCTTCCTCAGTCAGCTTATCAAAGCCAATACCATTCGCCTCGAACGCCGCCCGAAGATTCTCTTCGGTATTCGTATTCTTGTTGTAGACGTCGCGATAGATATGAAGCTGGCCATTCTCGACCACAATTGTTTCATAGCGCAGCTCAACCGGAACTGGTTTGGGGAGCTTGACGACCTGTGTCCGGGTGCGATGTTTCAGGTAGCCGGAGATGGTGTCGTCGGTGAGATCGATTTTCGTCGCTTCCGCGAGGATTTTAGTGAAGTCTCTGACTTCATCGTTCGTTAATCCGACGCAGCCGTGCGACGCGAACGTTCCGATCTTGGCCAGCGATTTACCGCCGTGAATTAAATTTGCACCGCCGATGGGAACTTTGATTGGCCCGAGCGGATTGCCGGCAGCGCCAGCCGGAGTGATCGCGCCGGGATCTGACGCCCACGATTCATTCGGCTGCGTCCAGGTCGGATTGAAAATGATCATCTCGGCCTTGCGGAAAGCAGTCGGCAAAGGGAACTGTTGATAGCCGATGCCGATCCTGTACGACTTCAAAAGGGTGCCGTCGCGAAACACATCCATGCGGAAAGCCGGAATGTTGACGACGATGCGTGTGTCCTTTGGTATTGCATTCGGACCTTTTAAGAGCACCGGCTCTTCGTTTGCGATTGGCTGGTCCTTGATATTGGCAGGAGAAGGACTGATTGCCGCCGGATTGTCGGTAGCTGCGGCTGGTCCGTCGTTTGTACAACTCGAAAATGCAAAAGTGAGCGAAATTATCGCTACGGTCAGGGGGATATGGTGTTTCATTTCTGTCGCATTTAACCTTAATCCGATTCCAGTAGCAATGCGGTTGGCCACGCCGCGATCTTGTGTCGAACCACAGCCTGAAGCTGCTCCTCAATGGTGCCGTGCTCACAGACCAAAGAAGATATCACCTCGACTGAGAGGTGTTAGAGTACTGACTTTAGTCGGGGTTTTTTGGACGTGAGAAAGGCCCAACTGAAGTTGGTACTCTAACACGTGGCAACCGCGAGACGTCAGAGATTTCGGAAAAACGCTCGACAGACGGGAGCATTTAAGTATAATGCCGCTCGCGTTTCCAAATCTCTCCCCGAAGAAGTTAAGAAGACAAGCAGTTCCGAAATCAGCTCGATGCTGGAGGAATGAATGGCAGAAGCTGCCCCAGTTGCACAAACAAAAGCGACAGGATTCATTCGTGGTCTTGGTCTACTTGATTCGACGATGATCGTCGCCGGGTCCATGATCGGATCCGGCATTTTTATTGTTTCCGGTGGCATTTCAAAACAAGTTGGCGCGCCCGGATGGCTTCTGGTTGTCTGGATCGTGACTGGCTTGCTCACTGTGATCGGCGCGCTGAGCTATGGCGAACTGGCGG
>DASWQK010000037.1:0-10117 GCA_036403735.1 Pyrinomonadaceae bacterium | reverse complement strand
CGAATGCTTACAAGGTTCAAAATCAACTCGCGAAAAACGAATAGTCGAAAGCTATCTCAGTAAATTTGAGCTTAACCACATAACATTCGACATTTCGACTCGAACTATCGATCTGATTCGCACCTATTCGAATACTCACGGCCTGTTACTGGCCGATGCGCTTATTGCTGCTACTTGTCTCGACCTTAACCTCACTCTTGTCACGTACAACGTAAACGATTTTCACTTCATTGAAGATCTTAAGTATCTCAAACCCACGGTCTAACCGCTCAAACATATTACTCAAGTTCATTGCTTCGCCTCGCCGCTGGTTTGAGTCGCGTCGCGCGCTTGTTCGATGCGGACCTTGCCGCCGGGAGTAACTCCGACCTGGCCGTTGATGACAACTTGCTCGCCCGGCGAAACACCCTGTTCGACAACTATCAGATCACCCTGGCGCTGGCCCAGCGTCACTTGTCTCTGCTCTGCGGTCGAGTCCTGCTTGACGACATAGACATACGATCCTTTCGCGGACATCTGCGGCGCGGTCGCGGGAACGAGCACAGCTCCGTGAATCGTGCTGAGCACCAGCCGAATGTTCACGAATCGTCCGGGCCAAAAGCGATGATCTGAGTTCGGAACCGTGGCCCTCAGGTTGACCTGGCCAGTTGTGTTTTGCACCGCGCTATCCAGAAACGTCAGTTGCCCGGCGATTGGGTCGGTCGCATCTGGCAGTCGCACTTCAGTCTTGAGCGTGCCCGCGCGCATCTGTTGCTGTACGTTCGCGAGATCGTTTTGCGAAATGGTGAAGTCAGCATAGATCGGATCGAGCCGCTCGATAATCAGGAGCGAGTTACTGGCCGGAGTTGTACTGGTTGAACTGCTGGCGCTGCCGGTGCCCGATCCGCCGGGGCTGACAACGTTTCCGATATCGACCAGGCGTTGGCCGGCGCGGCCATCGATCGGGGCGTGAATGTAACAATAACTCAGTTCCAGTTTCGCGGTGTCAACCGCAGCCGAATCAACTTTGATCGATTCATCGGCGCTGTGAACCGCGGCGCGATCGGCGTCGACTGTCGCGTTAAGAGAATCAGCAGTAGCTCGCAACTGCTCATACTGTTCGCGGGGAACTACGCCGCCTTTGACCAGCTCACCATAACGTTTGACCTGGACCTCGCCCCACTTTGCCTGGGCAACGTCTTTAGCGAGATTTGCCTCGGCCTGCTTTTTCAAGGCCAGGTCCTTCGAGACGTTGGCTTCTGCCTGGCGCAGGTTTGCTTCGAACGGACGAGTGTCGATCGTGAACAGCAGGTCGCCTTTTCTTACGTTGGCGCCATCGCTGAAATTGATTTTTGTTATGCGCCCCGAAACCTGTGGTTGAATCGAGACTACTTCGCGAGCGACCGTCTTGCCGATCGAATCCAGATATGTTGGCACGTCCTGCATTACCGCCGCGGTGACTGACACTGGCGCCGGCGGCCGATCAAAGCCCTGTTGCGCCGCCTTGTTTGTGCAGCCAATAAATCCGGTAGCCGTCAAAGCTACAAACACGGTTATCAAAAAACGCAAAGTAGTATCCTCGTAAAACTTCATGTGTTTATCTAAGCCGGGGGTTAGTAATTATTGTCCGGCGCGAACAATCAAGCAAACCATGGCTAATTTTGGTGGTGGTACAGTTTGCCTCCCTCTCCCTTTGGGAGATGGCCGGGGCGAGGGCTTAGTACGGCAGGGGCGGAATAATTCACAGGGCTTTAGCCTGTTTTCGAGACGAGCCATCAGTCAATTCTTCAACGCTGTTGATGCTTGCGAAGAAACTCCTAAACGGATTGCGGGCTGAAGCCCGCAGCACCGTTGTGGTCGCAATTTGGGCTCAGGCCCTCACCCCAACCCCTCTCCTAAAGGGAGAGGGAGTCAAACTGTACCACCACCGTTAAGTTGTCGTTGATACTACGAATTTCCATTGTTCAGGGTTGCGGTTGGGCAGCCGTAGATTTAACGGCGAATTCTCATTATGTTCACGCGATCTTAACTTCGACCATCCATAATCGCGGTGACAAACCCGATAGATCAGAACAACTTCTTTGACCGCGTCGTAATCTAAATAGGATAGGCGTGGTCATCGCCCAGAGAGGTTTTTATGAGCGCAAGACAAATCACTCTGCCGTTTCGATCAAGACGCGTAGAGTTGGAAACAGATACAAACGCCGACTTGATCGGCCGGTCGTACGAGGAAGGCGACGCGACCATAACCGTGGTTGAGACTTGCCTGAACGACTCGCGCCGCGTGATGGTCCATCGCGACATCGACGGTCACGTCTGGTCCATGCCGGCGTGGCTGATGCGTCTGGTGTTTAAGGAGACGAAGCGAAAGCGCGCGGCTTAGATCGAGGTGTCAGAACCCGGAACGGTAGCGAAGAGATCATTCGCTCAACGTTGGATCATTATCCGGTCGCTACCACTCCCGTCCCGACACGCCATCACGCGCCGCGATAAAGCTCGTCGATCAGATCGCCGTACTTATCCTCGATCACGGCGCGCTTAACTTTCAGCGTGGGCGTCATCTCGCCTTTCTCGATCGAAAATTCCTCCGGCAGCAAAGCGATGCGACGCACGCGTTCATAATCAGCGAGGTGTGCGGTGATGGCCGTGACGTCTTTCTGCACCAACTTTATCGCGGCGGGCATCTGGCTGATGTCGGCGTGACTGCCGATGACATTTTCCCCGGCCGCGCGCAGCGCACCTTTCAAATCTTCCCAATCCGGAACGATCAAGGCCGCGGGATATTTGCGGCTTGAGCCAAGCACGATGACCTGGTTCACGTATTCGCTCTGCTTCAAAAGACTTTCGAGTTGCTGCGGCGCGATGTACTTGCCGTTCGAAAGCTTGAAAAGATCCTTTTTTCGATCGGTGATGAAGATATGGCCTGCGTCATCTTTATAGCCAACGTCGCCGGTCGCAAACCAGCCATCATTCATTACCGCCTCAGTCGCTTCCGGGTGGCCGTAATAACCGCGCATAACGTTTGGTCCGCGCACCAGTATCTCGCCATCTTCCGCGATCGCGACGTCGATGCCGGCGAATGCTTTGCCGATCGACCCGACGCAATTATCTCCCGGCCGGTTCGCGCAAACGACGCACGTTTCGGTCATGCCATAGCCCTGCAGGATGTTGATGCCGGCGCCGAGGAACGAATACGAAAGTGCCGGCGAGAGGGGCGCGCCCCCCGAAACGAAGTAACGCAAGCGCCCGCCGACGCCTTCGCGCCATTTCGAAAAAACGAGAGCGTCGGCAACGGCGTGACGCGCCTTCAACGAAAACGGAACGCGCTTGCCGTTGTATTTCAGTTCCGCGTACTGCTGGCCAATCGTTAACGAGCGCGCGAAGATTTTTGTTTTCAAGCCGCCGGCCGACATCCCTTTCTTCACAATGCGGTGATACACCTTTTCGAAAAGGCGAGGCACGGCAGTCATGATCGTCGGGCGTACTTCGCGCAGGAATTCGCCGACTTGATCGAATGACGCGGCATAGTTTACCGACACGCCGACGTAGCAGAAGACGTAAAAGACGGTCCGTTCGAAAATATGCGAAAGCGGGAGAACCGAAAGCGAAACATCCGCCGGCGAGATCGGAAGGCCGACAACGATCGAGTGGATGTCCGAGGTGAAATTATCATGCGTCAGCATCACCCCCTTGGGTTCGCCCGTAGTTCCCGACGTGTAAATGATCGTGGCGAGATCATCTGCGCGTACCTGACCTATTAACTTTTCGAACGCACCGGCGTCTGCTTGTTCGATTGCCGCTCCGCGCGCCTCGATGTTTTCCAGAGTTGTTGCTCGTTCCAGTCCGTCCGCGCTTTCGGGATCAAACACGACTATGGACTCAAGTTGGTCCAGGTGTGCGAAACCTTTGCGCGCGTGTTTCAAAACTCGTCCTCCGGAAATCATGAGGGCGCGGGTGCCCGAGTCCCGCAGAATGAATTCGATCTGATCAACTGATTGCGTGGTGTAAAGCGGAACAGTCACTGCCCCGGCGCTGAGGATCGCGAGATCGACGATGGACCACTCAGGCCGATTCTCTGAAATCAAGGCGACGCGATCCTGGGGACGAATGCCTGCGTCGGCCAAACCGAGAGCGATGTGGCGCACGCGGCGAATGAATTCGGCGGCTGAGATATGGACCCACTCGCGGCCGCGCTTTTCGCTTACTGTGTCGGGCTTGTTGTGGCGAGCTACGGCGTCGAGGCACACGCCCGGCAATGTTTGGGGCACGCTCAAATTTTCCTGATCGGGCGAGACGCTGGCGGCTGCTGCCGAAGACACTTTGAAACGATCTCCTTAATAGATTCGGGCCTAATAACACTGCAAATGCGGTCGAGGGAAAGCCCGCAAAGACTACCTCTTCCCGGGTGAAAGACACAACTTTCCGAGGTACAGTCTTAACTTCGCCGGCGGTCTCAGAGTACCGGCTTTAGTCGGGCTTTTTGGCGAACCCCAAAGGCCCAACTAAGGTTGGTACTCTAACACCGTGAAACTCCGGTTGTGCTCTCATCATCAAGAAATCTACGCGGGCTTTGGCTCCGTCAAGGCCGGCACGTCCGGAGACACAGCCGGCGATTCAATCTCGGGTCTCTTTGATCGACGGCGGCGCCGGCGTCGACCAGTGCCTTCATCAACCCGCCGATCAAGCGTCGCCATGGCCGCGAGCACCAGAAACAGCAGCGCGTTCGCGGTCGTGTGCAGAGTGAAGTCAAAAGCGCTGTGCACCAGGACAGCGAAGCATCCGGCGAGTGCTCCGGTCGCCACCCCACTCCGGAATTTATCGTCCGTGGCGCGACGGGCGAAACCTCTGCCGAAAAGAATGATCAGAAAACTCAAGCCAAGCAATCCGCCCACGATCCCGCCGTCGGCCAGCGTCTGCAAATAATCATTGTGGGCCTGCTCAAGACGATACAGCCCGTTGCCCGAATCGTAACGCGTGTAGATAACACTGAACGAGCCAAGACCTGATCCCAGAATCGGATGATTCTTGATTACATCGAGTGTGACATTCCAGAAGTGCGCGCGTCCCGTCGTTGGATCAGCCGAGTTGACGGTTCCCAGCAAGCGACCAAAAACGCCGGGTCCGCCGATAGCCAGCGCGCTGAAAAATAAAATTATGCCCAGTCCCAGGGCCATTGCCACGCGCATCGCCGCTGTGCGCATCAGGAAACTCGTTCGCGATTGTTCGCGGTGTCCCGTACCCGGTCCGGCGATGACAATCACGAACAGTATCTCGGCGACCAGACTGATGAGTCCGCCTCGTGAATTCGTCATGATCAGCGCCACGGCCATCAGCAACACGGCAAAGGCGTACAGAGGACGCTTATGCGATTCAAGTGCTCCCGAGAACAACAACCCCAGGGGCAGGGCGATTACCAGTTCCATGTACCCGGCAAAATGATGCCGGTTGATGAATGGACCAAAGGCGGTGCTCTGTGTCAACTGGCGAAACCAGTAAACGCGTGCGCCATTGGTGGTCAAAGATTGCGTCAATCCGAACATCGCCAGGAGGAACCCAAAGATGATTATTGTGCGCGTCAGCGCGCGGAGGCGACGCGGCGAGTCAGTGAAGATCAGAGTTGTCGAAAAAAAGATTAGCAACGATACAAGTTGAACCAGGACCAGGCGGGTGCTGTTGGGATCGAGGGAGAGCGCGCGCGATAACGATAGCTGTAACCCCTCGTTATCTGCGGCGGATCGCAACGGAAGCAGCTGAATCAATCCCAAAACGATCATTCCCAGCAACGGCCACTGCAACCCGTTACGACTTAGTTGCACCGAGCGCAGCGTCAGTCCGTCAAGGCACCACAAGCAGACCAGTCCCGCGGCGGTCGCAGCAAAAACGGCCAGCGCCCAATAGTGCACCGTTCCGAAGGCGAGGGTGCTAATCACAATACCGACGCAGACCGTCAGGAACGCCAGCCGACTGGCGAGCGTGTGTCGACGCTTCGATGTTTCCTGCGCGACCGTTTTAGCGGCTGGGTGCTCCCGGCTTTGCAGAGCCGGGGCCGCTGATTCGCTGGAGAGTAAAATCGTCATACCAGACTGTTCCGAAAATTGGACAAACCGGATCCTTTTCACTACACGGACTGCGGTAAAGGCTTATTAATATGCCGTCTTGTTTCGGCATCGTCTTAAAAGTCAGAGTCACTGGTTGCCAATCGGTTGTTCCCGACGGCAACGGCGGCGACGAAGTTAGCTTGTCATGTCCGCTTGTATCACTGACAACCACAAATGGGGTACTCGCGCTAGTCAACGCTTCAGTGCGCTGATAGAACTGAAATTTGTATTGAGTGTCGGGCTCGACGATCACGGTCTGTGTGATCGGGATGCTTTCAATTTTGCCTGCCGATTTGAAAACAATTCGCAGGCTATCGCGTCCGCTATGCGCCCGCGCACCGTCCAGAGAGAACTGTGCCTGTGTTCGCGACTCGATCATCCAATGAAACGGTTTTGGGTCCGGGAGAGTGAGAGGCATTTCGAACCCGCCATTCCAGAACTGTCCGGTCTCCGGCAGCTGGTTCGCATCCGGCTCGATCTCACTTAACAAGGCCAGGGCGGCGCGAAATTGATGATTAGCGATCAGCGATTTCACCACCTGTTCGGTGACCTCGCGATTCGATTGTCGATCGCTCCGAGAGACAGTGCGCACGATTCGCAAGGCATCGTCCGACTTTCCACTGTTAATCAGGTTGAGGGCAATTTGCAGTCGCAGCGACGTCGATGGCAAAGCTCTGACAATCTTGTCCGTGTCGTCGCCGAAAACCTGAGAGGCAAGAGCGAATACCGGTGCTTGCATTAGTTCGTCTGCTTCGGCCGCGCGCGAAAGCTGAGCGAAGGCGTCGTCGGTTCTGCCCTGTCGTAAAAGCAAATTGCCGTACTGCCAGCGCGGATGCGAATAGGATGGCGCCAGCTCAACCGCGCGGCGCAAAGCTTTCTCTCCGCTGGTGTCGTCGCCGGTAGCTTCCAACGCGCGCCCGAGTTCCATCCAGTAACGATAATCATAAGGTTCAGCCTGCACGGCAAGTTCGTATTCGCGGACTGACGCCGCCAGGTTCTCAGCGCTGAAGTTCTTTTCTTCGAAAAACGCGAGCCGCCAATGGGGCAGCGCGTCGCCCGGCGCCCAACGGGTCGCCATGCGGACCATCTCGATGCCGTCGGCGTCCGGCGTAGCGGTATATTCCGCGATGGTGTTGCCGACGTACCAACGCATTGCGAACCACGCTCCCGTCAGCGCCAGGATCGCAGGCAGCAACAACAACCAGCGTAAGGCTGGAGGGCTAAACCTCAACGTGATGACCGATGGACGTCTTGTTTGCGGCACAGGGGTTCAAAGAAATGTGAGGTCTATAAATCTCCGTTCATGGGCATTTGAGAAGCAGATTTTAGCGGATTGTCAGAAATCGCTTCCAGTCGGATCGACAGACGTCGCAGCTCAACATTCCGCGCCTCGCACTCGCTGAGAATTTCGGCGATCCTCTCTTCTGAGATTCGCGGCGTCGAGATCAAGACCTGTTCGACTTGGTGGTCGGCTATGATCTTTGGTAACAATCCATTCCCGCCAAACACCCGAAAGCCGTGAATCAGTTTTCCGTGCTTGTTTGCATCGTCATCCATAAACCCGACCGGAGCATAGCTCAGTTCGCGGTTGTTCAGCAGTTCGCGCAAAAGTAATTCGCCCGCATCTCCGGCGCCGTAAATCAACACTCGCTGGCCATTACCGGCTGATCCGGACGGCAACACCTGGCGAAAGAAACGAAAGGCGACCCGACTACCTGCCAGCAGCAGCAACATCACCAGCGCGTCGATCAAAAACACCGCGCGCGAAAAACCCTGGAAGCGAAACTTGAACAGCACAACTATCATGCTGACGATCGAGCCGGCGGCGACGGCTTTGGCGAAGGCCAGCAAATCGTCCATGCTCGTATATCGCCAGATGCCGCGATATACGCCGAAGGCGAGGAAGGCCGCCAGTCTTACGACGACTAAAACCGGCAGGGTGCGCAGGAATAATTTCCAAGCCGGGCTGTTTGAGAAAGGCTCAAACTTGATCGCATATGCCGACCAGTAGGCGAGCACGATCAGAATCACATCCAACAGTACTTCGAAGACGCGGCGCTTGTAGGAAAAATCGATCAGAAAAGCAAACAGCAAATTGTCATGCTCGGCGCGGACCTGTGCCTCTTCGTCGTATCCCTTGACGCCGGCGAGGTAAACGCCCAGGAGCGTGAGACCCAGGGTGAAGATTGCCAACAGGGCGATGCTGACATCCGGTTTTAGTTCGCGCACCGTGACTGCCAGTAAGCCTGATAATGCCGCCAATCCATAAAGCATCAGCACCGCGCGCTTCTCAGACAGTCCCAGCGCGACCAATCGATGCGAAGTGTGATCGCGTCCGCCCTGTGAAGCCGCGCGGCCGGAAAGCTTGCGCAGGATCGTGACGAACGTCGTATCAAAAATCGGAATGAAGAGGACGAGGATTGGTACCGCCAGCACCGGCAAAAAGGCGCGGGATCGTCCACCGGCGAGATTTATCAGCGACGAGCCCGCCAGAAAAAATCCGATGAACATCGAACCACTGTCACCCATAAAGATCGAGGCCGGATTCGAGTTGTAAATCAGAAACCCGATCAAAGCCGCAGTGAAAGCGCCGAGCATCAATGCTTCCGTCGGTTGATTGCCGGCGATGAAATTCAGGGTGAGAAACCCAGAGGCGATGGCCGCGATTCCGGTCGCGAGTCCATCCATATTGTCCAGCAAATTGATCGCATTCGTGATTCCGATTAGCCAAAAAATCGTAATCACCATGTTGGCGGGTAGCGATCGGGTCCATGGCAGGACCAGTCCGTAGTTCACGACGATCGCTGCGCCGATAACCTGCCCGATCAATTTTTGATAAGGCTTAATATGCAGCCAGTCATCAATCAGTCCAACCAGAAAAAGGAATGACGCGGCGCCGGCGACGACCCATCCCGCGCTCGTGTGCGGAACCAGCGTCAGGTAAGTCGTGATTACCGCCAGCCAAATCGCAACTCCCCCCATCATCGCGGTCGGCCGTTTGTGCCACCGGTCGGTTTTCGGTTTGGCAACGAATCCCCAGCGGCGCGCGAGGCGGCGCACCACCGGCGTCAAGGCCGCGGCGAGCGCGAACGACACCAGCGGCACCAGTAAATAAGATGGTTTGACGGGGATCATCGATGTGACGAAGCGTGCTGAAAAAAGCTATTCCATTGAGGGGGGAAAGGCAAGCTGATAGGGTGTCAGACGCCCGCGCTCTTAGCCCTTCTCCCTTTGGGAGAAGGGTTGGGATGAGGGTCTAGGACGGGACACCGCCAACCCCGGCCCTCTCCCAAAAGGAAGAGGGAGAGCATCACGCCCCTACAAACCGCTGAGGACGAGCCACGCGGCCATTGCCGCTTGTTTCTCGTCCGCGCGCCATGGCGGCGAAATGGATCGACCGAGTTCGCTCAGGCTCTGCTTAACTCGCGAATGCTTCGCGCCCAGTTTCTCAGCCATCGCTTCATCGAAGTTCCGATCAGAAAACATTTGCCACTTTAAACCGTTCGACTGCGCCGCAAGATCAAGGACCCGGCGGAAGAGCACTCCTTCCGCAGCATGTGCCCGAATATGAGGATTTCCGATGCGTGCCAGATCTCGATCGGGCGCGCCGACGATGCCGACGCCCGCGATCTTCAGTCCCTTAGTTCGTTGTTCTTCGATCAACTTCGCGAGCGCTTTGTTCGCAGTTCGTTCGATCGCGGCGGCGTACTTTCGCACCTCGCGCTGTGACTCTTCCCAGGATAGATCCATCACTTCGTGATAAGGCTGAGCGGTGCCCGGAACTTTCGGGTCTACCAGCTTGATCTCAGTTTTCAGCAAGACGACCGGTGCTTCGATTGAACCGCTGAGGACGACTGCAATCGCGCGCCCGGTCTTTGCGCGCAAGCCGATGCTGATGAGTTGGATTGGTCCATAAGAGTTTCATCGTGAACCACCCGCAAGATGCGCGTGCTACCGAAGCTCACTCCGGGTGTCGCTGGTATTTCTCGCCCGCTTCGACCGCGAATGGCAGACGATTCTGGCGCGGCGGCAGCGGGCAG
>DASWQK010000036.1:0-9570 GCA_036403735.1 Pyrinomonadaceae bacterium | reverse complement strand
CATTCCGATTGCCGAGATCTCACAGCGGGCCGGCATTCCGATCGAAGCCTGCACCTTCATCGGCTCGTCGCCCATTCGCTTCTTTGCCGAAGAGTGGACGCTCGACAAACTCTTGCAGTTAACCGAGGAAGCAGTCACGTTCGCGGTCAGCGAAGGCCTGCCCGTGATGTTCGTCACTGAAGATACGACGCGCGCCGATCCCGAAACGATTCGCGCACTTTACACGACGGCGATTCGCTGCGGGGCGCGCGCGCTGTGCGTGTGTGACACAGTGGGTCATGCGACGCCCGACGGCGCGCGTGAAGTGGTGAAGTTCGTGCGCGGAATTATCGACGGACAAGGCGAGAAGGTGCGGCTTGATTGGCACGGCCACCAGGATCGCGGCCTGGGTGTTATCAACTCAATCGCGGCGATCCAGGGCGGCGCGGACCAGGTGCACGGCTCGGCGCTGGGCATGGGCGAGCGCGTCGGCAACACGCCGATGGACCAGTTGCTGGTGAACCTGAAGCTGTTGGGCTGGATCGATAATGATCTCAGCCGCTTGCGCGAGTACTGCGACAAAGCTGCCGAAGGCTGTCGTTGGACGATTCCGCTTAACTATCCGGTGTTTGGCAAAGATGCTTTCCGCACCGCCACGGGCGTGCACGCCGCGGCTGTGATTAAGAGTTATCGCAAAGGCGATACGGAACTTGCGGATCTGATTTATTCGGGTGTGCCTGCCGGGCAGTTTGGTTTGAAGCAGATCATCGAGGTTGGTCCAATGAGCGGTAAATCCAACGTGATCTTCTGGCTTGAGAGTCGCGGCGTTGAAGCCAGCGAAGACCGGATCAATCGTATCTACGATCGGGCCAAGCAGGCGACGGCTGTTTTGACTGAAGAAGAATTGCTGGCGCTCGTGTGAGGTCAGTACCACCTGCGTTAGCGGGTGGGTTCATGAGGCTACGATGATAGTACTTGCTTGATCCATCCGCTGACGCGGATGGTACTGACTGTTAGTTAATCGGAATCGTCACCGTCGCCGATCCGGCCTTGCCCGCGGGAAATCTTTTCTGGCGCGCAATGCGCAGAGCGGTTGGATCATTTCCGGTAGCCTGCGTAACTCTTCCGTTTTCGTCGTAAGTAACCTGGACCACAACTTTTTTCGAAGCCGCGGACGATGATTGCGTCGGTGCGGTTGGCGGAGGCGTGACTTGCGATGACTGAGTCGCGGGCACCGATGCATTGGCCTCCGCGGCTTTGGCTCTCAGCCGAGCTTCCTCGCGTGCACGCGCTTCCCGTTCTTTCTTAGCCAGGTCCGCTGCCTCCGGATTTGTTACCGGCGTGCTTGCGTCATCTGCCGGCTGTGCGGCCGGGGTATCAGTGGTAGTGGCTGGTTGAGAGGCAGTTGTCTCTGAGGCTTCATGCGCCAACGGCTTTGTTTCGACAGCCAGTTTCGCTGCTCTACCGCGCGCATACCAGCCCCATGGCACTGCGATAACACCGACGATCAGAATCAGGGCGGCGAAGATAGCCCCCAGCTTCCATGGTCCATAAGCGAAGCGTGAGACGCTTTCCGGAGATGAAAGAAAACCATCGCTGACCGGAGGGATGACTGGCTGCTCGAAGACTTTTCGCGGCTCGTCGTCGACCACGATTGCTTGGTCAGGTTCAGCCGTTGCGGCTTGTTCAATTACCGGTTCATCCATTTTCGCCGGCTCAGGTAGGGTGGCCACAGCTGGTTCAACTATCGTGTCAACTTTTTCGGGGAATGGACTGCGCGCACAGATTCCTTCGTCCATTCGGCGCAAACCTTCCAGGACTACGGATGTCCACGGCTGGTTGATCGTATGTTCCGGAACTTCGCAGGTCGAGTCGAAGTTGAAAGATGCATTCGCCAACGTCAGCGCGTAGTAGACGGCCTCGATGCCGCGCAGATTGCCGATGCTCGCGTGCACCACGGCCCCAGCCTGCAAATGAAAATGAGCAGACCCCTGCGGGTACTCGACCGCCAGCCGGCCACTCTTACGCTGATTGCAAAAGAATTCGATTAGTTCGGCGAGGGAAAGATCTGTGAGTTCTCCGTTCAGGGCCATACGCGTGTCCTCTTTGGTTTGGGGCGTTGCGCGCCGTGCGGGCGCCACGACAGTTGTTAAGGAAGGCTAAAGTTGTAATTAATGCTCCCGGAAATCTTCACGGCTGCTCCGGATAATCTTGTCGGCGAGAAACGCGCGCGCTTCGCGGCTTCGACAGCTGCTTCGCGTAACGAGGGCGGGCCGGATACGGCTTGCGCCGAAATCACTTTGCCGCTTTCGTCAACCACCACGTCTACTTCTACCTTTCCCGCCGTGCGGGCGCGGCGCGCGATCTCAGGATAGGCCGGCACTGGCAAACTCAAAGCTTTGCCGTTAAGAACGCCGCCCGACAAGGGCCTTAGGATTCTCGGGGCCGGAGCCTCGTTGGGGATTGAGTTGTTTTTTGAATCAACGGCAACTGCTGAGACGTTTGCGGTCGGTGGTTGGATAACAGAAGAGCGACTTTTGTCGAACGACGTTACCGCCGGTAGCGAGGCAGCGGCTCGCATCTGGGTGGACGACGCGGCGTCCGTAGGTTTAGGTTGTTCGGTCTTTCCGTTTGCCGTCGCGTTTGCTGCGGGTTGCAGCATCTTTGCCATCGATGCGTCGAGGTAATAGAAAATCGTCCGATAGGTTACTTCAGTCGGCTCGAAGTCAAGCTTTTGATTTGCGACGACGGCGACAGATGTAGTCATCTTCACCCAATTTCCGATCGAGTCGAATTCGTATTTATACACTTCCTTGCTCAAGAGCGAGCCATCGGCGTTGAGCATCGTCATCTCACTAATGTTGCCTTTGTCGTCGTACTTGTAAGTTTCGTGACCCGTTAGGGTGCTTCCGGCGATCGGAAAGTATTGGTTCTGTGTCTTCGCGCCTTTGAGATCATATTCAGCGGTCTCCAACACGACCCGTTTAGCGTCTTCGACTGTCTTTCCGGAGACGCCCGATACTTTAACGACTTCGGTCCGCACGCGCCGCACTGGACCAGTCAAGCCATCGCGAACACGATCGGTGTCCGCGTTCGCTCCATCGACTGTCGGTTGAAGAGTATTTGCTCTTGCCGTGAGACTCGTTTGCGCTGCGGCACTCAACGCCATCATCATGAGAGAAAGACCAACGCAGAAAGTTCGGACCAGTGGCTGCAACATCATTAACTCCTGATTGATTGAAACTGAGATGAGGGACGCGGCAATACCTTGGTAAATCCGAAGGCGGGGCAGCCAGCATGTATCTTACGACGTTGAACCGTGTTTGTCTAGGGCAAACTTAGTGCAATTTCGGCGGATTACTAGCTATTTCGGAGTTCGGGACGGTCGGAAATCAGCCAGGGCCCCGGCAATTTCGTCGATCGTGCGCAGAGCTGCGCGATCCGCAGTGGTGTCGTTGCACATGATTGAGAAGACTATTGTTTCGTTGTTTGGCGTAGTGGCGTAGCCGGAAAGCGAATGAGTGTAGGTGAGTGTGCCTGTCTTTGCGAAGATGCGGCCGGCTACCTTGTTAAGTCGTGAACTCAAAGTGCCGTCACGTCCCGCGATGGGCAGCGAATCATGAAATGTCTTTGCTGAGTTGGTGCTCGCGATCGCTGCGAGCAGGCGCACCGTCGTTTCGGGCGTCACCAGATCCAAACGCGACAGCCCGGAGCCATCGCGAATCGCCAGCGCGCGGGTATTGATTCCTTTGGACTCGAGCCAGGATCGAACGACGGCGGTGCCGGCCTCATCGTCCCCACGTTCACGGTTTTTGCGCGGATCGGGATCTGGCGCGGACGCTCCGCGCTCCTTTCCAATTGTGCGCAGGATCAATTCCGCGAAAAGATTGTTGCTCTCTTTATTTGTTCGATGAACGATTGTGCCGAGCGGCTCACTCTCTTCGTAGGCAAGCTCGAAAGCCTTTTGCGGATCGAACTTGTCGGCGTTGCTGCCCCGAGAGTCATGAGTACGGGCTTCACCATCGACTTTAATACCGCGTGAGATCAACGCTTGTTTGAATAGCGTCGCCGCCCACAACGCCGGATCGTGGACAGAAAGAAATGCTGAAAACGCGCGACCGTCAACAGGAAAGTCTCCCCACACGCGGACCTCGTTATTGGACAAATCGCGCATGATCCCGATCGATGTGGTTGCGTCACGCGCACTGGTCATCGTGTTGTTTGTGAGGTGAACGGGGCTCGAGTTGGGATTGACTACGACTGTAGCGTTGCTGCCTTGCTTCGCCGGTGCGATCGTGACTTCGACGCTGTTTTCGTCAATCGACAGGGCGCTCGGCTCAGCGCCGAAATACCATTGAATGTCGTTCCACTGCCAACCTACGCCAAACAATTCACCGCGAAAATAACTGTTGTCGCCGATAATTTGGCCGCGGATTTCGCGGACGCCCGACTGGTAAAGCTGGTCCGCGAGTTTCGCGAGCGAAGGAGCGTCGCCTCTGGATTTTGAAATCAGATCCGGGGCGCCACGACCATACAGCATCAGGTCCGCTGCGATTACACCATTCGCGTCCGGCTGCTTGTTCGCATAGACGGAAGTACGCCAACGGTAATCAGCCCCGAGAAGATCCAGCCCGATTGCCGTCGTGTAGACCTTCATGTTCGACGCGGGCGTGAACGGTTTGTCCGCGTCGCGCGAATACAAAACGCGACCGTCATTCAGCGACATCACAAAGACGCCCCAGCGCGCTGCGCGAACATCGTTTTGGTCAAGCGCACGGTCTATCAATTCCGCGAGGGCCGGGTCGGGGATCTGTTTTGTCGAGCTCTGATTGTTTTCCGTTTCGGGCTTTGCCGCCGGATTCGATGAAACTTTGCTCTGGCTTCCATTGTTCTTTGTTTGTCCGCCGAGCAGAGGCACGGACAACAAAACAATCAAGGTCAGAACTGTGAGGACTAAGTATTGATTGGATCTTCGCTTTAGCATTCGTTAGCTCGCAAACAGGGTCGATGTTCTGCCGGCCGTCAGCAGTTCCCGCGTGGCTGCGTAGACCTCTTCGACTTCGATCGCTGTGATACTCTCACTCAATATTAGTCGCTGCGCATTCGCGAGTGGCACGTAGGCATGCGGCGTCGGTAAATCGATGAGTACGACCACGGGCGTCCCCACAGCCGCGGCGATGTGTACGGGTCCAGTGTCATTTGAAACCAAAACCGCCAGACGGGATTGCGCCGCCGCCAACTCAGGGATTGACAGCTTATCAAGAATTACGCAGGGCGGCGGAAACAACGCACGAAACTGCGCGACCAAATGCCGCTCTTCCGGTCCGACGAAAATGATGGGCCGGACGTTGTCATTACGAATCAGGAAATCTGCCAACTGTGAAAACTTTTCGATGGGCCAACGCCGGCCCGGATGACCAGCGCCGGGAAAAATCCCCACCAGCGGCGACCCGGCATCGGCTTTGGCTTTCCGCAGCATCAGATCCACAGCGCGATCGTCTTCGGGGCGAACTAACAATTTCGGAGTGCGTAGCGCGTCTTTAATTCCCAAAGGCTTCAACACATCGAGGTAACGATCCACCAAATGCTGTTTCGGATCATTTCGATCGACGGGTGGTTTAGGGTTGAAGTTGGCCAGGAAATCGAGCGAGCGGCCAGGACGGCGCGCGAACAACCTGTGGGGCGCGCGGGAAAAGAATCCAAGCAGATTGGTTTCAGAAAAGCTATGCAAGTCGATCACGAAATCGAATTTGCGCCGGCGAACATCTTTGACAATATCAAACACTTTGAGAATCGACAGCGGCTTGAATCCATCACGCAGCGCGACGCGATCTACTTCAATTGTCTGGTCCGCGTAACCCGACAGATTGATGATTCCCGCACCCGGCTTACCAACTGCGATCGTCAGCCGCGCGTGCGGGAACTTTTCGCGGATCGCGCGCAGGGCAGGAAGACTCAAGACTACGTCGCCGAGCTGCCCGAAGTCGATGATGAGAATGTTGCGAGGTTTGAAGGTCACTTCAAATGCTTGTCGAAAAAGTCAGCCGTCGCGTGATACGCGCGCAGCCAGTCGCCGTGCAGCAGCAACTCATGAATTTCGTCGGGATAAATTATTTGTTCGAACTCGACATTTTGCGCGCGCAGCCGGCGTACGAGGTTAACTGTTTGCGAAAACTCGACGTTGCGATCGTCGTCGCCGTGAATCAACAGCACGGGCGATCGCCACTTGTCGACGGAAGAAATCGGCGATGACTCGCGCGCGACTCGCGTCCGTTCAGCAGTATCAGTCGGCACTCGCAGGCCGGCGACATTCACGCTCCAATCATGCACACCGTGAAAATCGACTCCGGCCGCAAAGATGTCCGAATTGCGCGCCAGGCCCAGCGCCGTCAAGTATCCGCCGTAGGATCCTCCCCACAAACCGATCCTTTTTCTGTCCACATCGTCCCGCGATTGCAAATATTTCGCGCCGGCGACAATGTCCTGGTATTCAGAAGCTCCACGCGCACCGCGATGGGGCGCCAGGCGGAAGGCGCGGCCATAGCCAATCCCGCTGCGATAATTCACCGACAAAACCAAGTAGCCGCGGCTGGCCAGGTACTGATTCATCGCGTAGGAGTTGTGATAATAGTCGCGATAGTGCCAGCCCAGCAGCATCTCGCGCATTGGGCCACCGTGCATGAAAACGATCGCCGCTGATTTGCCCGACGCATTCTTTGGCTTGAAAAGTTGTCCATGAATTTCGAGGCCGTCCGCCGCTTTGAAGATCACTTGTTCGGCGACGACCAATTGCGCCGACGGAAAGTCACGCGGCAACGCCTGCGGCGCCAGTGCCTTCATGTTCGAGCCATCCACTGAGATGGTGAAAGGCATAAACGGATCGCGCGCAGTCGAATGAAGTAAGGCGATCGTGCGTCCGTTGTTGACGACGACCGGATACATTTCAATGCTTTCGCCTTTGGTGATTTGTTCAGGTGCGCCGCCGGCGACATTCACCTTCCAAAGGTGACGGCGATCGATGTCATTCTTGTTGGTGGCGATGATGACGAATGATTTATCAGGCGAGACAGCGACGTTCTCGACTTCAAAATCGCCGGGCGTCAACGCCGTTAACGCTCCGCCTTCGGATGAGATCGAATAGATGTGGGCCCAGTCATCCCGCTCAGACATAAACAGCAGTCGATCGCCGGCGACCCATTGCCAAACGTCGTTCCCGCCAAAGCCACCAAAAAACGAATCGTTATCGTTGCTTCCGGAATGCCAAATCTCCTTGCCATTACCGCTCTGCGCGTCAACAACCTGAATGGACCATGGTTGTAGGCGCTCGCGATCCATCGAGAAAGTGTCATTGATATTCCGCAAGCGAATGAACGCGATGCGTTTGCCGTCCGGCGACCAGCGCGGTGCGATGTCGCGGTCAATAGTTGGTGAAAGGAATCGAAGACGATTCGCGCGTGGGTTGTAGATAGCGATGAAGCTGTGATCGCCGCGGGCCGAGCTGAAAGCCAGTTCCGATCCGTCGGGTGACCATTCCGGAGAATTCACCGCGCCGCGCGCTTCGAAAAGTTTTCGTTCTTTGCCGCCGATGGCTGGCGCGCCCCAGATGTGACCATCGCGCAGATACTCAACTTCTTCGGAGTTCGGCGAGAACAGCGGCGAACTGCCTTCGCCGATTCGCATCATCCTTCCGGAACGCGCGTCGACCGTCCACACTTCCTGTTTCGCTCCGCCAACGTCGCTGGTCGGGTTGGCCACTTCGCCATTTTGATTTTTGTTGCCGCCACGTACGTAGGCGATAGTGTTCCCGTTCGGCGAAAAAACGATCTCAGCGACGTCCTGTCCGTCCTCGACATCGTGATGGGTTAGTTGTCTCGCGGCTAACGCCGGACCTTCAGCAACGAAAATATTTCTCTTGCCTTGCGAATAGAAGACCCAGGCGACCTTATCGCCGCGCTTCGAAGCAATCAGTTCAGAAGGGAACGGCGAGCTCATCAGTTGTTCGAGGGTGATGGTTTGGGCTTCGCCGTGGGCAATAAAGAGAATTAACAACGCGCTGACAAACATCCATAACCCAAGTCTTCGATAGGGGATCATATTCTCTCCTGTTTCACTTTGATAAGAGATCGCGCATGTTCGATCCGGGTGACGTGTTGAGCCGAAATTCTAACACTGCGCCCGCGGCGAGAGTAAACAAACGTCTGTCGGATTCAGTTTGGGAAGGTGGCACAGGCGTCCCGCCCATGAACCACGCGCAAGATGCGCGGCCACAATCAAACTGAACCGGAGAGATTCTTTGCCGGCCTTTGATGATCTGCTAATCTTGCTTCAAACAATCCATGCGAATTGCAGTCTAGAACAGAGTGACACACGGACACGATCACGGCTCGGCGGCAACGGGGCAACGGCTGGTGCTGTCGATTGTTATCACGGTCGCCTTCGTCATCGGTGAAGCGATTGCGGGTTACTTTGCCCATTCACTCGCGTTGCTTTCGGACGCCGGCCACAACTTCGCCGACGCGTTGGCGCTGTTATTGTCGTGGTACGGCATCTGGATGGCGCGCAAGCCGTCCACCCAGCAGCGCACCTTTGGCTATCACCGCGTCGGAATTTTTGCGGCGCTGGTGAACGCCGTCTCGCTGGTTGTGATTGCGCTCTTGATCTTTTGGGAGGCAGCCGATCGGCTCGGACACCCACAGCCGGTGCACAGCACGCCCATGATCATCGTGGCGCTAATCGCGATCGTGATGAATACCTCGATCAGTCTGTGGCTGAGACGAGAGGCGCAACACGATCTCAACGTTCGCAGCGCTTACGTACATATGGTGGGTGACGCAATTTCCGCGGCAGGTGTCGTCGTCGCCGGCATCGTGGTAGCGTTTACAGGTACGTCATTCGCTGATCCAATTGTCTCGATATTGATCGGGCTACTGATTCTTTGGAGCTCCTGGGGGATTCTGCGAGAGTCAGTGAACGTTCTGCTCGAATCGATTCCGAAAGGAATGGATATGGACTTGGTCGAGCATACGATTGGCGGCGTCCCCGGAATCCTGGCCGTACACGATCTGCATGTTTGGACCATTGGTTCGGGAATCATCGCGTGCAGTTGCCACGTTACGGTTGGCGAACAGAGCATTCGCGGCGGGCAGGATGTGCTGCGCGTCCTTAACAGCGAGTTGAAGAGCCGATTTGGGATTTCCCACTCGACTATCCAGGTTGAAGTAGAAGGTTGCGACCCGAATGACATGTACTGCATCGCGCGGGCGGTAAGACATGAACCCGCTTTGAAGCATGGTCACTGACTGAGGGAAGTTCCTGACAAAACATGGCGAAGATCGCACTCGGCTACGGACGCAGCTCAATTACTTTCGAGTACGACGACGCGCGCTTCACTGTCCTCGCGCCTAATGAAACCGAAGCGCATCCGCTCTCGGATAGTGAAGTTAGCGAGGCGCTTGATGATCCCGTCGACTCACCGCCTTTAGAAGAGTTGATTGCACCCGGCGAGACAGTTCTGATTGTCGCTTCGGACGCGACGCGCGCCACCGGCAGTGCGCAAATCATCAATCTCCTGGTTCGGCGCCTAATCCAAAA
>DASWQK010000035.1:0-14264 GCA_036403735.1 Pyrinomonadaceae bacterium | reverse complement strand
ATTGACAAATCCCGGTCACCGATCAGATGACAGCCATAGTCATACGTCCAGCTACCAATGCCGACTGCGAGCAAGTCATCGCTCTTGTTTCAACGGTGCTGGCAGAATTTCAGTTGCCTTTTGATTCCGATTCCAAGGATGCCGATCTGAAAGACATCGAAAGCAGCTACTTTGAAGCGGGCGGAGTGTTTGAAGTAATTGAAGACGCGCATGGAAAATTGCTCGGCACTTATGGGCTTTTCCCGCTAAATGATGAGCAATGCGAGCTGCGCAAGATGTATTTTCTACCGGAAATCCGCGGCCTCGGGTTAGGCAAACAGGTGCTGGATCGCGCGATCGAGCATGCGCGGCGGCTTGGTTTTAGAGCGATAGTGCTGGAAACAATCAGCGTTCTAAAGCGAGCGATTTATTTGTACACTCGTTTTGGGTTTGTACCGACTACGATGGATCACCCAAACGCCCGCGTCGATCAGAAATATATTCTTGAACTGGCGGCAGCCGACAGTTGCTCTTAAGAAGAAACTTCGTGGCGCTTGCACACTGCGCTATAATGCCCGCGGCGCTTCGGAATCGGCCGGCAACATTTATCAGGCAGTCATAGGAATTAATCATTCATGTTCGAACGCTATACTGAAAAAGCTCGACGCGTAATCTTCTTCGCTCGTTACGAAGCTTCGCAGTTTGGCGCGCCGGCGATCGAGCCGGAGCATTTACTCCTCGGCTTGATGCGCGAAGACAAAACGCTCACTGGCCGTTTCTTCCCGCGCGCGCAAATAACCATCGAATCAATTCGCCGGGAGATAGAAGGTCGCACCCTGCTGCGCGAGCGAATTCCCACCTCAGTCGAATTGCCTTTGGCGCCGGAAACCAAACGGGTGCTGCATTACTCGCACGAAGAGTCCGACCGCCTGCAGCATCGCCACATCGGGACAGAGCACTTGTTGCTGGGTCTCTTGCGCGAAGAGCGCTCGATGGCCGCGCAGATTTTGTTCGAGCGCGGGCTGCGGCTGGCCGCCGTGCGTGATGAGATTGCCCGCCAGAGCGGCGCCGATGCGCGCCATCGTAAAGACATTCCGCACCTGCTTGAGTTCTCGCGCGATTTGACCGAGGACGCTGCCAACGATCGACTCGATCCGCTGATCGGGCGCGACGCCGAGATCGAACGCGTGATTCAGATTCTTTGTCGCCGCACAAAAAATAATCCGGTGCTGATCGGCGAACCAGGCGTCGGCAAAACCGCCATTGTCGAAGGCCTCGCGCAGCGAATCGTTTCGGGCAACGTGCCATCGTTTCTTGAAAACAAACGCATTCTTTCGCTGGACATCAGTTTGATCGTGGCGGGCACAAAATACCGTGGTCAGTTTGAAGAGCGCTTGAAACAGATCATGCGCGAGTTGATCGACAATCCGCAGTACATCGTCTTTATCGATGAGTTGCACACGCTGGTCGGCGCGGGTTCAGCCGAAGGGTCGCTGGACGCCGCTAATATTTTGAAGCCGGCGCTCTCACGCGGAGAAATTCAGTGCATCGGCGCCACCACGCCGGCCGAGTTTCGCAAATCGATCGAAAAGGATCGCTCGTTGGAACGCCGCTTTCAGGCGGTAAAGGTGCCGCCGCCTTCCGAGGATGAAGCCGTTGAAATTCTCGGTGGCGTGCGCGAACGTTACGAGAGTTTTCATCAGGTGCGTTATACCGACGAAGCGCTCGAAGCCGCGGTGCGGCAATCGACCCGTTACATTCCCGATCGCTTCCTGCCTGACAAAGCCATCGACGTGATCGATGAAGCCGGCGCCCGAGTGAAACTTCGCGTGCGCGCTGAACAAGGCAATCTCGAAGCGTTGAACGCTGCGCTGACCGCCGATTCATTGACCGAATGGGAGCGCGCCACTTATGGCCGCGCCCAAGCGCCGATCGCCGAAGATGAAGACAAAATTGTCATGGGCGAAGTCACTCGCACGGACATTGAAGAAGTCATCGCCCGCTGGACCGGCATCCCCATCGTTTCGCTGAAAGAAGCAGAGTCAAAGAAGCTGCTGCGTATCGAAATGGAATTGCACAAGCGCGTTATTTCGCAGCGTCCGGCAATTTCAGCTTTGGCGCGGGCCATCCGTCGCTCTCGGGCCGGATTGAAGAATCCGCATCGGCCGGTCGGTTCATTTCTCTTTCTGGGACCAACCGGGGTCGGCAAGACAGAAGTCGCGCGCTGTCTCGCTGAGTTTCTCTTCGGCAGTCAACGCTCGATGATTCGCTTTGACATGTCAGAGTTCATGGAGAAGCATGCCGTCTCGAAACTCATCGGCTCGCCGCCGGGATATGTGGGCCACGAAGAAGGCGGCCAATTGACCGAACGCGTGAAGCGCTCGCCTTATTCAGTGCTGCTGTTTGACGAGATCGAAAAAGCGCACCCCGACCTCTTCAATATTCTGCTGCAGGTTTTTGAAGACGGCATCCTGACCGACGGTCTGGGCAACACGGTGGACTTCAAAAACACCATCATCATTATGACTTCGAACATCGGCGCGCGCTTTATTCAAAAGCGGGGCACGATGGGGTTCCAGGGATCGAGCGACGTGTCACGCACCAAGCTGGAAGAGATGGTGATGAATTCGGTGCGCCAGACTTTTAATCCTGAGTTCATTAATCGCCTTGACGAGATCATCATCTTCGATGAATTAGGCGACGAAGAATTGCTCGATGTGCTCCAGCTTCAGGTCGATCAAATAAACGCGACGATGTCGAACCATGGCTTCATCGTTCGCCTCTCTGATGATGCCAAACGCTGGATCGTCAACAAAACCTGCGCTGATCGTTCGTATGGCGCGCGCCCGCTCCGTCGCTCGCTGCAAAAGTATGTCGAGGATCCGCTCTCTGAGGCGCTGATACAGGGACAACTCGCCGACGCCTCGCTCGTGGAAATGTTCGTCGACGGCGCTGGGTTAAGTTTCCGCTCAATCACTATCGACGATGAAGGCCACGAACGCATCAACGATTTGCTGCTCACGCAGTAACCCCCGCGAAGTTACTGAGATTTTATTTAAGTCCAAAGTGCCGCACTTTGGACTTTCCCTTTATATTCCCGCTATAATGCGCCGCTTTGTTACATTTGAATCTGGCAACGGGTAGAGGCTGCGGTGAATCAAAGTCCTCCCCAGGCTGCGCAATTCGAGTCAGTTTGTGTTACTTTTCCCAGCTGGTAAGAACTGAATTAACTGGTAAGATCTGAATTAATTGGTACGTGTTAGGACGCCGACCGCAATATTGCATCGAACGCTGACGAAACAGTGCCCTTGCTGACGCGCGGGCTTCTAACACGCGAGCTTCTGACAATTAGTAAGCGCTGAACTTTTCATAAACTTCGTGCAGTCCCCAGAGAAAGCTCTAAGGGTACCGTCACTTATGCACTCTTATCGCGTCGTTCTGTTCGCCGCACTCAGCCTGATCATCGGCACAACCTGCCTGTTCCTTCGCGCACCCGTGTCGGCTCAGCAACCGCAAGCACGTCTGGTTGAAGATGTCGACATCATCGGTAATCGCCGCCTGCGCAAAGAAGACATTATCTATTACATTCAGACCCGACCCGGCGATCCTTACAACCCGGATCAAGTCGCGCGCGATCTGCAAACTATTTTGTCGCTCAATTTTTTCGATAAGGTCGGCACGCGCGTCACCACTGAAGATGGCCCCCGGGGCGGCGTCCGCATTATCTTTGAAGTCAAAGAGCTGCCGATCATTCGCGATATCCAATTCGAAGGATTAAAGAGCGTCACGGAATCGGATGTGCTGAAAAATTTCCGCGAGAAGCGCGTCGGAGTGTCCAAGGAATCAATTCTGGATCCGGTGAAGCTGAAGACGGGTGAGCGCGCCCTGAAGGAGATGCTGGCGGCGAAGGGTCATCCCAATGCCGCCGTCACTGCCACGGTCGAAGCTGTCTCGCAAACGTCCAGCGCGATTACCTTCGTGGTGAACGAAGGCGCGCGGGTCCGCGTCGCTGAGATTCGTTTCGAAGGCAGTCACGTCTTTAAGAACGGGTCGTTGCGCGATCACATGAAGTTTGTGAAAGAAGCCGGGCTGATCACGCGCTTTCGGGAACAGGACATTCTCGATCGCCAGAAGCTGGACTATGACTTGCACCTTGTCGATACCTACATGAAGTCGAAAGGCTATCTGCAGGCGCGTCACGGCGAGCCACGCATCGAAGGCCTGGGAAAACGACGCACCGGGTTTCCAATTCTGCCGCTGCCTTTTATTTCTTCGGTTGACGACACCCTGCGCATCACGGTCCCGATTATTGACGGCAAGCTTTATCGCGTCGGCGAAGTGAAGATCGAAGGCAACTCGATCTTTTCTGAAAATGTGATCAAGGCCTTCATCGGCTTGCAAAAAGGGCAGGTGGCCAACGGTGAATTGCTCAGCAAGGGTCTGTTCGAAAACCTGAAGAAGGCGTACGGCACCCAGGGATTCATTCAATACACGGCCGACATTAACCCAACGTTCAAGGACAACCCGCAAAAGGCGGATGAAGGCATCGCCGATTTTGTAATCACTATCGATGAAGGCAAGCAATTCACGTTGCGGCGGCTGGAGTTTACCGGCAACACCTTCACGCGCGATAACGTGCTGCGGCGCGAAGTGCTGATTAACGAAGGCGACATCTACAATCAGAACTATTTCGAGTTCTCGGTCACGCGCCTGAACCAGCTTGGTTACTTCAATCCGATCGATAAG
The DNA here is from genome assembly GCA_036403735.1 of Pyrinomonadaceae bacterium. GTDB lineage: Bacteria > Acidobacteriota > Blastocatellia > Pyrinomonadales > Pyrinomonadaceae > UBA11740. The sequence continues at coordinate 9,539 of DASWQK010000035.1, read as the reverse complement.
GACAAGGACGCCGACTTCCGCACCAACGAAGAAGAAGGACTCGTCGATGTGACCGTAAAGGTCTCTGAAAAAGGCCGCCAGCAGATTTCATTCAACGGCGGCATCTCCGGAATCGGCGGAACGTTCTTCGGGCTGGATTATTCGACGAACAATCTATTCGGCCGTGGTGAAGTGCTGTCGCTGAATTTGGGGGCCGGCAATCGCCAGCGTTCGTTCCAGTTCTCTTTCACTGAGCCATACATCAGGAACCGGCCTATCACTGCGGGATTTACCTTGTTCGCTTATTCTCAGAAATTCTTTGGCGAAGGAACCTTCCTGTCACAAAACCAGAATGCGGTGCAGGGAGCGTCCGGTAATTTGTTCGATTTCTTCAACACGAACGAAGAGAATTTGTTTACGCGCAACTCGCTCGGGGCCTCGGTTTTCGCCAGCGCGCCTTTGTCAGAGTTCTATCGCAAGCGGCCGTTCACCCAATTCTCGCGCGTCGGTCTTTCGTATCAGCTTTCGCAATCGAGCGTAAAAGATCCAGTGGTAAATACCGCTGGACAGACGACAACCTTTATTCCGGTCGTCTATCGACAGCCAAACATCATCACCAGCCGTGCGACCGCGAGTTTGGTGTATGACACTCGCAATGCCAGCATCGACCCTACGAAAGGAAGATCGCTGTCGGCGTCACTGGGAGTCGCAGGCTTCGGTGGCGACGTGCGAACTTATGAGCCGACGCTGGAGTTCACGGAATTCATTCCGATCAGAAAGAAACGATCCGAGTTTCCGGAAGTGTTTGGGTTCCGCATCCTCGCTGGGACTGTAGGCAGTTTTGCGACCAGCGCGAAAATCCGGGGCGCAAATTCACTTGCGTTCGTCGAGGGCGTACCCATTTACGAGCGCTTCTTCCTTGGTGACGAATTCACCATCCGGGGCTACAACGTGAGATCGATCAGTCCGGTGACCCCGCTCGATAACTACATAACGTCGCGCAACGTGGTGCTGGCGACGAACTTGCAGGGAACGCCCAATGTCATTCCCGGGCTGCCGTCGAATGTCACGAGCATTGGCACATTTACCGGGGCCACGGGGAGCAACGTCGTAAGTTTGCCACGGGTTTACACAGCGACCGGAGGCGACACGCAGATTCTGGGTAACTTCGAATACCGCATTCCTATTATTGGAAGGACGGTTCAGGCGGCTCTCTATGCCGATGTCGGCAACGCTTTCAACCTTCGATCAAAGAAAGAGCAAACCTACTCGTCGGAGTTTCTTGCCGACGATCCTTTCCTCTCCACCATGGGTATTATTACCTGCCCGCGACAGGCTGGCGGCGTGGCGCCGATTACTTTAACTACTCTCGCGGCATGCCAAACTTTTACGAACCTGGCCTTGTCTCCCGGGCTCGGGTTCATCGCCAGAGACAACCGGCTGATCACCAGAGCTGAATATGAACAGGCTCTGCGATTGGGGCCCGTCGATCCGCTCACCAATCTACCGCCGGGACTACAACAGGTCTTTATGAGGGGCGAGGCACAACGAAATACTGTGGTTCGGCTCGATCAGAGTTTGTTCGCAAAATTCAGCGATTTGCGCAGCAGCCTCGGGGCTGAAATTCGCGTCCAGGTGCCGATTCTTAACGTGCCTTTTCGGCTTATTTATGCGTATAATCCCAACGCTCGCAAAGATCAGGTTATCAACGGATTTCCCTTCTTCTTTGCTGAGAAAAAGTCGGTGTTTCGCTTCAGCGTAGGCCGCACTTTCTAGCGTTGATTCAACCGAACGCGGTTAACCAACAAGCAAACCAAACCGGCAGCCTGAACAACTAACTGGTTGCATCACGCCGCCGCAGAAATTCTTAAGGAGTATTAGGAACTATTTATGAAAATCATTCGTGCGATAGCCGCAGTCGCTTTTTTCGCGGCAATCAGCGCCGTCTCTGTCGTCGCGCAGCCCAAACCGACCACCACTGCCGCGCCGGCAACGACGGGCTCGGCAACAGGCAATGTGCCTGACACAAAACTCGCGCTGGTTGACACCGATCAGTTCCTCGATGAAAAAGCCGGCATCGTGCGTCTCGTTACCGCGGCTAAGAAAGTTGAGAATGAATTCCTGCCACGGCGAACTGAACTGCAAACCTTACAGGGACAGATCGACAAACTGACCGCTGATTTGCAAAAAGCCGCGCCGGTACAGGATCAGAAAGTCTCGGCCCAGCAGCAGGACGCAATCGATTCGAAGAAGCGGGAGCTTACCCGCAAAACCGAGGATGCTCAGAGCCAATATCAAAAACGTTTGCAGGAGATGCTCGGACCCGTCTATGACGACATCGGTAAGGCGCTGGACGCTTATGCGAAAGCCCACGGCATCACCTTGATTCTGGACGTCACGAAGATTCAGGGAATTGTCAGCGCCGCAGAATCGCTCGACATAACCAAAGCATTCATCACCGAATTCAATAGTAAGAACCCGGCAACGGCGTCTTTGACCCCAACGCCGTAAATGATTTGCCAGCTTCGCTCGGTGCGGTTGCCGCGATCACATGCGGCTGCGGCATCTTCGCTTCAAATAAGCTGGAGGAGTAATTGAAATGATTAGGATGAAGAATTTTCTGTTAGCAGTCGCTCTTATCGCGGTCGCCGCCGGTGCGCATACTTTTGCGCAAGCGCCCCAGACCTCGGGCAGTGTGCCCGTTGGCAAGGTCGCGGTGATTTTCTCGGAAGCTTTCCAGGATCCCAAAATAGGGATTGCGAAATTCAACGTATTGCAGAATCAGTTAGTCGCCGAGTTCAAGAAACCACAGGACGATTTGACTGCCGCAGCCCAGCGAGTCCAGTCGCTTCAGGACGAGATCACTAAGCTCCAGGGCTCTGCCGCGCCTATCGATCCGAAAACCATCCAGGCCAAGGTCGATCAGCTCGATACCTTGAAGAAGGACTCGCAGCGAAAGCTGGAAGATACGCAGGCCGCGTATCAAAAGCGCCGCACGGATTTGATGACCCCCTTGCAGGAAGAAGTCGGTAAAGCGCTGGATGTGTTTGCCAAAGCTCATGGTATTACCTTGATAATTGACGGCAGCCAGGTTGCCGGTGTGCTATTTGCGGCCGAGAGCATGGACGTTACCAAGGTCTTTATCAGCGAGTACAACGCGAAGAATCCGGTGACCGCATCGACTGCTGCGCCGCGACCGTAATTCCTGAACGCGGAAGGTATCGCGACCAGGTAGATCATTAAGTCTTTGACGCGAAAAATGTAAGTTGAATTTTTGATCCGCTCGTTACCACTCGCGGTTCTGTAAAGACACTCTATGGAAACGGTTCTCGATTCCGAAGGTATCAAGAGACTACTGCCCCATCGATACCCCTTTCTGCTGGTCGATCGCATCATTGAATTAAAGCCGCTCGAGCGCATCGTTGGCATCAAACAGGTCAGCGTCAACGAGTCTTTTTTTGAAGGACACTTTCCCGGCGCGCCCGTCATGCCAGGCGTGCTGGTTATCGAAGCGTTGGCCCAGTGCGGCGCAATTCTCGCCCTCCGCGAAATTGAAGATCGCGATCAAAAGCTGGTTCTATTCACGGGAATCAGAGAGGCACGCTTTCGCAAACCTGTCGTTCCCGGCGACACTCTGACACTCGAAGTGACGGCGCTGCGGTTCGGGCCCCGGATTCAGCGCATGCACGGCGAGGCGAAGGTTGACGGACAACTTTGCGCGGACGCAGAACTAATGAGCGTCATCGCGGACCGGCCAAAATCCTAAAGATGAGTGCTCCGTCAACTCAAAACCAAACAACTCAGATCCATTCCTCTGCCGTAATCAGCCCGCGAGCATTCATTGGCGAAGGTTGTCGCGTCGGTCCCTACGTAGTGATCGGCGACGAAGTGTTTCTCGGAAATGGCGTCATCGTTGACTCACATTGTGTGATCGAAGGCCGCACGCGTATTGGTGATGAATCGCAGTTGTTTCCGTTTGTATCGATTGGATTGGCGCCGCAGGATCTGAAATTCGCGGGTGAGGAAACTGAGACTGAGATTGGCAGCCGCACCCGCATCCGCGAATTTGTGACGATTCATCGCGGCACCAAAGGCGGCGGCGGGATCACCAAAATTGGCGATGACTGCTTCATCATGGCCCAGGCGCACGTCGCCCATGATTGTCTGATTGGCAACAACGTCATCATGGCCAACGCAGCGACCCTGGCCGGGCACGTGAGCGTCGAAGACGGTGCAAACATCGGGGCTTATTCCGGCGTGCATCAGTTTTGCCGCGTCGGCCGCGAGGCTTACATCGGCGGATATTCCGTGGTCGTCAAAGACGCGCTGCCATTTGCTTTGACGGTCGGCAATCACGCCAGGTGTTACGGCATAAATAAAGTCGGCGTGCGACGGCGCGGCTACTCGCGCGAAACGATCGCGGCATTGCATCACGCCTTTCATCTCTTGCTATCGTCAAAACTCAACACTACGCAGGCGCTCGAACGCATTCGCGAAGAGATCGAAAACATTCCTGAAGTGGACGAACTGGTCCACTTTGTTGAGTCTTCCAAACGCGGCGTCGTAAAGTAATTCACCATGAAGCTCGGTCTAATAGCCGGAAACGGAAATTTTCCGTTTCTTGTCATCGAAGGCGCTCGGCGCGCCGGCGCTACCGTGGCCGTCGCCGCGATTCGAGAAGAAACTGATCCGGCGATCGAAAAACTGGCGGATCGATTTACGTGGGTGGGGATCGGGCAGCTCGGCAAGATGCTCCGCTTCTTCAAGAACGAAGGCGTTGACAAAGCAATCATGGCCGGCCAGGTAAAGCACGTGCAAATTTTCAGCAGCGCAATTCCGGACGTGCGCACGCTGAAGATGCTTTTGCGGCTGCCCCGACGGAACACTGACACGCTGATTGGCGCTGTAGCCAACGAACTCGCCAGCGAAGGGATCGAGTTGATTGATTCGACCTATTTTCTGAAGGATCAACTTCCTGAGGTGGGCTCACTCACCAGGCGAACTCCCGACGATCGAGAAAAAAGCGACATCGAATACGGGTTGGAGATCGCAAAGGAGATCGCGCGGCTCGATTTGGGGCAGACGATAGTAGTTCGCGATCGCGCGTGCGTGGCGATCGAGGCCATGGAAGGAACCGACGCCGTCATTCGTCGCGCAGGCGAACTGGTGCGTGGCCGGCTCACCGTCGTCAAGCTTGCCAAACCCGATCAGGACATGCGCTTCGATGTTCCCGTCGTTGGCGTGCCCACGGTTGAATCGATGATCGTAGCGCGCGCAACCTGCCTTTGCCTGACCGCCGGCAAGACCCTGATTTTCGATCGCGACGATACGATCAAGCTGGCCAACAAAAACAAGATCGCGATCGTGGCTCGCTGATTCTGGTTTTTCGTGCCTGGATCTTCTCGATCGTTTCGCGAGCCCCCTTGACTTGCCTCGTATTTGGTTGGAAACTCCCCAAGTCACAAACAATCAAACATCATTTCGACTGCAACCCGGAAAGGGTTTCGCCTAGTCGACTTTCAAGGAAAAGGAGTTTCGATCATGGCATTACGTTTAGGAGACACGGCACCGAATTTTACGGCTGAGACCACTGAAGGGCCGATTGATTTTCATGAGTGGCTGGGCGACAGTTGGGGCATCCTGTTCTCGCACCCAAAGGATTTCACGCCCGTCTGCACGACTGAGTTGGGTTATGTGGCAAGCATCAAACCTGACTTCGATAAGCGCAATGTAAAGGTCATCGGGCTGAGCGTCGACCCGGTTGAAAACCATTCGCGCTGGTCAAGCGACATCAAGGATGCGACTGGTCACGCGCCGAATTATCCGATGATTGGCGACACAGACCTGAAGGTCGCAATGCTTTATGACATGCTGCCGGCCACGACCAGCGGAACATCCGAAGGGCGGACAGCCGCCGACAACATGACTGTGCGAAATGTGTTTGTCATCGGGCCCGACAAAAAGATCAAACTGATGATCGTGTACCCGATGGCAACTGGCCGTAACTTTGACGAGATCCTCCGCGTGATCGACTCGATTCAGTTAACCGCGAACTATAGCGTGGCGACGCCCGCGAATTGGAAAGACGGCGACGACGTGATCATCGTTCCTTCGCTCAGCGACGAGGCCGCCAAGGAAAAGTTTCCCGGTGGTTGGAAAACTTTGAAGCCTTATCTGCGCGTCGTGCCACAGCCCAACAAGCCGCAAACTAAAACAGCGGAACAGAGCTGATGTGTAGCATAGGCTTTAGTCTGTGAGTTGGCGCGGAGCCAGGCCCGCATCAACTTCCAACGATCACTCTTTCCAGGCGCAGAGGAGCATGTCTTCTGCGCCTTTTACTCTTAGGAATCACAGACTGAAGTCTGTGCCACAATAAGCTATGAGAGCAATCGTAACCACGGCTAACGGTAATGTTTCTGTGATGAAGGTCGAACAGCGTCCCGATCTCCAACCAGAAACCGGACAGGTTCTGATTCGCGTGAAGGCTGCCGGCCTGAACTTTGCCGACATTCTCGCGCGGCAGGGTTTGTATCCCGATGGCCCGCCTAAACCATGCGTGATGGGTTATGAAGTATCAGGTACGGTCGAAGCGGTTGGTGATGGCGTAGATCAAAACTTGATCGGCAAAGCGGTGATCGCCATGACTCGATTCGGCGGCCAGGCGGAATTAGTTGCGGTTTCCGCCGCGCAAATTTTTGCAAAGCCTGATGAGCTTACTTTCGAACAAGCCGCTGCGATTCCGGTGAATTATCTGACCGCCTGGGCGCTGCTCGTCACAATGGGTGGCCTGAAACCAGATGAAGCGGTGCTGATTCATAATGCCGGCGGCGGTGTCGGCCTCGCGGCTCTGGACATTGCAAAACACATCGGCGCCAGGACGTTTGGCACAGCCAGCACGGGTAAGCACGAATTTCTGCGCGCGCGCGGCCTGGATCATCCAATCGATTATCGCAATCAGGATTGGTTGCCGGTTTTGAAGGAGCTCACGAATGGTCGCGGTGTCGAGTTGGTGATCGATCCGCTCGGCGGCCCAAGCTGGAAGAAAAGTTATCAGGCGCTGCGCACTACCGGTCGCATGGGCGTCTTCGGAATCTCAGTCGCGTCGGCATCAGGAATCAAGGGAAAGTTTCGCGCGTTGAAAGCAATCGCGTTGATGCCACGCTTCAATCCAATCGGATTAATGAATCGCAACAAAGGGGTGTTCGGTCTTAACCTTGGTCACATGTGGGGCGAAGGCGAAAAAGTTGCCGCCTGGACCAGTGAGATCATGCGCGGCGTTGCCGAGGGCTGGATCAAGCCTCATGTCGATCGCGCTTTCCCTTTCGATCAAATCGCCGACGCTCATACCCACATCGAATCCCGCAAAAACATCGGCAAGGTTGTTTTGGTTCCCTGACCCACGCATGGCGTGAGTAGCGACGCAATTTCGATGCGTCGATCGGGTTGCTTGGTGAGGTCCGCAGCACCGTCATTAAATAGCCACGGGCGTGAGCCCGTGGACAGTCGAAACATAAAACAGTCGAGCGCCGAAGGTGCGGCATGAGATCGCGTACAGCGCTGAGAAATGCCGGCCCTGCGGGCCTCGATTTCACTTCTCCGCTTTTCTTACCACGGCCTTACGGCCGCGGCTACTGAATGACGCACCTTCGGCGCTTTAGTTTGCGCTCTCACAAGCAGCGCTCGGCTTTGCTATTCAAAGTACTTGACATCACAGAACGGCGGGTGTATTTTCCTGCTCAGATGCCCGCGCTACCCAAAGAGAATGAACCACTCGCACTGCACGATCGGGCGATGGACAACCTGCGCTACATCCGCGAGACAATGGAGCGCGCGTCCGCGTTCACTGCAGTTCCGGGATGGGGCCAGGTCGCGATCGGCGTCAGCGCGATCGCCGCTGCCTATCTCGCCGCACATCAAGCGACGCCCCGCGCGTGGCTCGGCGTCTGGCTGGCGGAAGCAATCATCTCAATGCTGATCGCTGGTTGGTTGATGGATCGAAAGGCTCGCGCCCAGCATGTGCCGCTCTTCTCCGGTCCCGGACGTAAAGTCGCTTTCAGTCTCTCGCCGCCAATAGTTGTCGGCTGTTTATTGACGGTAGTCCTGTTTCGCGCCGGATTGGTGAACGCCATCCCGGGAGTGTGGCTGCTGTTATACGGCACGGGCGTGGTGACCGGGGGCATGTTCTCAGTCAGTGTGGTGCCGGTGATGGGAGTGTGTTTCATGCTGCTGGGCGCGGCCGGACTGTTCACTCCGGCGGCTTGGGGAAACTGGTTGATGGCGGCCGGCTTCGGCGGCCTGCATATTATCTTTGGAGCGATTATCGCGAGGAGGTACGGTGGTTAGGCAAGCAGCGCTCAAACGCGAAACAAACAAGGGTCACACTGAAAAGCAAAAGCCGCGTGGCGTTTCTGGCGGCGCGCCGCATAGCGCGCACGAAATTGATCGCTTGATTCACGAACGCCTGCGGCTGGGAATCATCAGCGCGCTGGCAGCGAACGAATCACTTACTTTCAACGAACTCAAACAAACGGTGAAGACGACCGATGGCAACCTGAGCGTCCATGCGCGTAAGCTCGAAGATGCGGGCTACATCAGTTGCTCGAAATCATTCGAAGGGCGCACGCCGAAAACAGAATATAGTCTTACCGCCGCGGGAAGGCGCGCGTTGGAACGTTATCTGGATCACATGGAAGCTTTAATTGGCCGCATGCGTAAGTCGTAACGCGACGAAATTTTTTTGCGCATGCGCTTTGCATATTAAAGCGCTTTGTTAAGCTAGGCAGGAAGGTCTCTCGTGTATACGAACGTCAATCTGGCGGCGCCAATCGGAGCGCTCGCCTTCCTGGGAACCGGATTCATCTTGTTGGTCGGGGCGATCTTGCTGATCCAGGCACTGATTGTGCGAAAGAGCGGCCGCGCAAAACTCCTTTTGGCGCTGATGCTCATGTTTGGATTCGCATACTTTGGGATGATGCTCATCTTTTCCGTCGCAAGTCACGACAAGTTATTGGCCCGCGGCGAAGAAAAACATTTCTGCGAACTTGATTGTCACCTCGCGTATTCGATCATCAATACGGCGCAGGCGAAAACGTTCGGAGACAACGGGAAGCCGGCAATTGCTCAAGGGCAGTACACAATCGTCACTATCCAGACGCGTTTTGACGAAGCCACGATCGGTCCGCGGCGAGGCGACGGGTTGTTGTATCCCAACGGCCGAGCGCTCACGCTAATCGATGAACGCGGCAATCGCTATGGACCAGCCACACAAATCGGGACCCCACTGACTTCGCCCTTGCGGCCCGCCGAAGCTTACACAACGCAAGTCGCTTTCGACCTGCCTGAAAACGCCAAGCCGACGGCCCTGCTGGTTAACGAAGACAGTTGGGAAACACATCTGATCGTCGGTCACGAAAACAGCCCGTTCCACGGAAAGGCCCGATTCAAATTGTGATGAGAAAGATCAAGCGTGTGAAACTGATTCTTCCGGCGTTGACGGAAGCTACCAGCCCCTACTGGCGGCCAATCAAGTACTCGCTGTTTCCGCCTCTTGGCCTGGCGAC
>DASWQK010000034.1:0-11721 GCA_036403735.1 Pyrinomonadaceae bacterium | reverse complement strand
CAGCCACACACACCTTGGCTTGTTGTGCAGAGGTCATTCCGTCCATAAAGCCAAGCAGGAATTTGATCCGTTTTCTTAGGGGTATGAGGATATCCTGCGTTTCGGACTCAGCTTGGATCGCAAACGTAACCATCTTAAAGTTTTCATCTTGGACTTTTTTTTTTAGCGCACTGGCCACCTCGAGGTTTACCATGTATTGGTCCTCGATATAGATATAACTTTTTGCATTGTCGATAATTTTTACATAGGCATGCTTCAAGCTTCGGACCGGTGGTTCACTGCCGTTCGGGCTGTTGTAGGTACCGACCACTTTTGCATACGGAGACGGTGAGGGGCAGTCCTTAGGTTGAGGCTCTTTTTCACCCAATAGAATCACCGACTTTGCCTGTGGATGATTACGCCATCTCATCTTAAACTTTTGAAGTACCTCGTACGCTGCAGGGCCTTGAAGTCTGCAAGCCGTATCATGGTAGTAAGGAAATCGATACTCTTTTCCTTTGATCTCAGATATGACTCGGTTTTTGTTGAAATCAATACCACCGCAGAAGGCAGTCAGCACGTTCTTGCTTTTTACAATCACCACCTTCTCGTGATGCGTCCCTATCGTCGGGCTACTCAAAAAGGGAGTCAATTTAGTGACTAAGCCCGCTAGATCTCTTTTTACTTCGCTATCCACCACAAAAAAGGTTTTTTGAAGTGCATTGAGCAGGGTTATTCCCTTTGATACTACTTCCAGTACGAATTTCTTTGATTTTGCGGTGGAAAAAGTGTGCCCGTCGAGGAACACCGACAAATTAACCGGCCCTGGGAGGGTACTCAATTTCCGGACAGCATCAGCATTGAGTTTGAGATAATTCGGATCGAAATTGTCCCAGATCAATATCCTTATCTCAACACCCGATTTGGCGGCTTTTTCTAACAGTGTGAATAAGGTCTTGCCCGGACTTAGTTCAAAACTAATATCCAGCATCCAACCCAAAATATATATGTAGTCATGCGGAGTCTTTGCTGTTTCAATGGCCGCGATAATGGCTAAGAAGTACTCCTCTCCGTCGATTAAAACATCCGCCTTGCTTCTCTTAGCGGCGGGGAAAAGCTTCAACCACTTATTAGCCATCGCTACACCTGGCGTCCGGTCTTCGGATCATACTTCACATCAACCGGCACGATCTGGTCGGTCGGGAGTATCTCTATCCATTGGTCGAAGATTTCATAGTTCTTGCCGACATTCGCTCTAAAGCTTCCTTCCAGTGGGAAAAAGCCATGCTCGTAAACGCGGTCGATCGGCGTTGAAGTGACAGTATTCGCTTCGTCGACCAGTGCCGGATCGGATACCTCATCCTGCTTCGGATACTTCCCCGTAACTATTCCCTCGTTATGTTTGCGGCGAATTTTTTCCGCCAGGTCCATGAGAACGTCGATCATTTTCTGACCGTCAAGCGGATTTCCATCCACATCCTTTTCGTTCGGATTACTGGAATGATAAATAACGTCGTCGGTGATGCCGTTCATCCCTTCCACACCTTTCAGCCAATTGATTGCCGCCTCCTCCTTTCCGGGGCGAATTGGTATTACGGCCTTTACCCAGGGAGCATTCAGAAACGCGTTCCGCATATTGTCGCCGTCGAGCTGAAGCAGCCAACCGAGCGAACTGCCGAGTTTCGCCGGCTCCGAATCTTCGGTGATGTAATAATTGTCGCGCTCAGCGTCGCTCACTCCGCCCCAGCCGACCGTGCTTGAACTCATTACGCCTGGAGCAACGTTCAGGTTTGCGACATACATTCGCTTCGCAAGTCCTCTTTGCATCACCATCGTCCCGGACGTCGTGCCAACCGCTCCAAGATCGACTTTCGGATTCGGAGTTTCCTGAAGCTGTTGGCGGCTGCGATGAAGCCTCGGCCGCCACCACTCCGGCGCGACAAAATAGAGCATCTTGTCGATGTCAAAGATCGAATTGAGCAATTCGGCCGCGACGTGACGTGTGCGATCGTCCGGCAGTTCGATGCCGTTAAGCAGCATGTCCTGAATCAGCTTCCGATAGACGACGATGCGCTCTTCTTCGCGAAGGTCTTCGCTGCTGCGCGTTTTGATCTTGCTGGCGATCGTGACACGGTCCTTTACGGTTTCGATATAGGCCTTTTCATACGCGGCTTTTTCCGCTTCTTTGAAAGCTCCAAGGTTTGCCTTATTCTTTTGGACTATATCGTCATTCGCTCCGGCCTTAGGCGACCAATGAAGAATCATCTGTAATTGAATGCTGTTTTGCCCCTGAAAATCGGCCGTATGGAGATGCAGCGTAAACGATGCCTTCTCGCCGTTATTCGAAATCGCGCTATTCCGTGTGACGCTAACCGGCTTCCCCTGCGGATCGAATTCAACATTGGTTAACTCGTAGTTTGCCTTCGGAGAAATGAATTCCTGCGCGAAATCGGCTTGAATCTTTTCCTGGTTTCCAAACCATTCTGAATCGTCCACCTCGACGCCATCCTTATAGACTTCGCCCTCATTATCCGCTCCGGTATCTTCGATCGAGATGAACGGTATCGTGACCATTTTGTCTTCCTGAAAGGGTTGCAAGAGCGGAATTTCCTCAGGATGCGGAATGTCGTCCAATTCCGCCGATTTTGCAATGTGGATGAGCTTCGCCAATCCAAGCTCGCGGCCGGGATCGTCGACGTATGTCTGCCAGCAAAGGAATGTGCCGATGTCCTGAACCTGAACTCCGACCTGCCTCATCTTTCTTCGTAGCTCGTAATTGATGAGCTCTGCACTGGTGTTGGCCATTGTATGCTTAATGCTGGAAACATCGGTGAATTCCGAGATCGTCTTAAAAGTTGATTTGACGGTTTTGCGGATCTCGGAGGAAAGTTTCTCCGTTTGTTGGCGCATCTGTTTGTGCGTTGTTTCGCGGGCCATTTTCTGAGAGTTGGCATAGTCGAAACTAGAAGTAGCCTCAATCGACCCGTATGAGGCTTTTACGCTCGCACCAAATTTTATGTCTCGTTGATTGTCTTCTTTAACCGCCTCCGATATCTCGTCTTGCTGAGTGGTTGATGTTTCCGACTTGGTCAGAATGTCCAAGCTGTTTTCCAACGTTTTTTCGACAACCGTTCTTCTGGTTTGAATTTCGATCAGTTCAACACTCGAGCCCGGGCTTAACCAGACGTGGCTCACGGGTGTCCCCAAAAAAGTGTCCAGCTCGAAAAAGTATTGGCGGAACAGGTGAACTACGCTGATCGGCGACAAGGCAACGCTTTTGATTTGTTCGCGGTCGCGAGGATTGAGATTGTTGATATCCAACATTGCATCAGCGCCGTCACTCGCATTGATCCTTTTGATCAGTTGCTGCGCCTGTTCGACGCTGTTTCTTGTCGCATAGAAGATCTCGGCTAATGCGGAATGGCTTTTTTGCTTAACAAGAAAAAGGAGCGAGCCGGCAATGGAAGACTCATATTGAAGCTGATGCTCGAAGGCCGCGGTTTGCGCGTTCTTTCTGTCAAGTGAGGTGCCCGGATCTAGTGCTTGCGCACGCAGAATCGTATCGAAATTGCCGGCGTCGGCTTTCCGGTTGGCGCTGTAAGCTCGCGAATAGAACTCGACAACATCGTTTTTCAAAAGTGCACCCAACAGCTCCGCTGTTATGTGTTTCTCCCACACACCTGGTTCAAGTTTCTCAAAGGGCGGCAAGTTCGCAGAGATCTTGTCGAGAACGACGCTGTCGAACGACCGAATTTTTCCGCCTGCAAGCACGCCGGGCTTGATCGTTATGCTGACCTGTTGATTCTCGCCATATTTGATGTCCACGATAGCCGTAAGCTCGCGTTTCAGTTTATCCAGTAAGTAAGGCTTGTCATTTTTATACCCGTCCTTGAATCGTTGTTCGATCCGCTTCGACTTCCACCCGAGCAGCGGCTGGTAAATGCCGAACATTTCGCTCGCGTACGGCAGAACACCTGTGTAATCCGTGAGATCGGTAATTCGCTTTACGGTCGTCATTTGTTTTTCTCCTTAATGTATAAGGCTTAGACGTAGAGCCGGGATTAGCGGCGTCTTCGGGATGACATAATGTCGTTCTGAAATTCGGGAACGTCCGGGCACACGCGCTGTGTCGGCAGAGTTGGGTCCGATTATGGCGCTGGCGCGCCGGTTGTCAAGGCTGTTGTAGAGCGCCCCGACTAGTCTGGTACGTTCGCCTATCCGGCGCGCCTTACTGCTTCTTCCTTCCAACCCGAGAATATCAATGGTACTAGTCAAGAAATGGTCAACAGTTTCCTGATCGATCGCTTAAACAAAAGAATGGGAAGCGGTTGCGATTCCGCTTCCCATTTCGATGCACACCGAGCAAATCCTGATGATGACTAAAATGCTCACTAACGCCGATCTGCCGTTCTATGAATTCAATGATTCGAAAGCCGTAGCGAACTGGAAGACTCAGAGTGCTCACTCTGAGTAAATGTCAGTCAGCTTTCCGCAAGAGTTGCATCACCACTGAGTGCGCCACGACCACCTCAGGCTCACGCTGTAGAGCAGCCTGATACCTGGTTTTGAACTCTTCGTTTTCCGGTGAAGCAAAAAGTAATCGGGTCTGGCTAATTAAATTCTCAAAGTCGCTCACGGTGGCCGGCTCGTCGCCGTCGAGTGCTTCATCTATCTCGACCATGAGCTCAGAAATAATCCGCAGCCAGTTAAACTGCGGGTGGTTCAAAACAAGTTGCAATAACTCGCCGCTGTTGACCTCGCCGTGGATCTTTTCGTAATTGATTCGCTCCATCTCGAGAAGCACCTTATGCAGACGCAATAAGCCGAGTCGCAGATCGACCAAACGATGACGGTCCGTATCAGCCAGAACTTCGCTTGTTACTATCTCGCTCATTGTCGGTTATCTAAAGAAGATGCCCGGGTTGTCTCTAATCAACATCAAGTAACTGAATCCGTCGCACATGTCGCCCGCCTTCAAAGGAAGTATCCAGCCAGACACGAACAATCTCCAACGCGGCCTCTTCCGTCAACAACCGTTGGCCCAACGAGAGCATATTGGCATCGTTGTGCTGGCGCGCGAGGCGGGCGCTTTCGATATTCCAGCACAGGGCGCAGCGGACTCCTTTGACGCGGTTCGCGGCCATCGCTTCTCCATTACCCGAACCGCCGAGCACGACGCCGCGTTCAACTTCGGCGGCGGCCACTGCCAGAGCAACCGGCCGAATGAAAAGAGGATAGTCGACCGGCTCTTCCGAATCAGTGCCGAAGTCAATGACCTGATGCCCGAGCGTGGCGAGGTACTGCTTAATTCTCTCTTTATAGCGAAATCCAGCGTGGTCTGATCCGATCGCAATTTTCATTGGTTTATTCAAGATTAGTCATTCAGATAGAAACTTGACGAGTGCGTTCCAGTACAGCGCGACAAGCAACACGAAATTTGGGGAACGAGATAGTATCACCAAATCAGGCCGGACGATTCGGTCGGCGGCTATCTCTCGGCCGAAAACATTCGCGATCCATTGCCATACGCGCCGGCTTCATCACGCTTCCATGGCGATGCGTAGTTCTTAACGTATGATGTATGGAGCCTGTATCTGTGTCGCAGGTAATGGGATTCTTTAAAGAGGGAAGAGAGCGGACTCAGCCAGCGCTACCGAAAAACAAATGATGCCGAACAGGATGGAGCAAGAGTTCATAAAACGCCGAGTTGTTGTCACGGGGCTGGGAACGGTCACTCCGCTTGGCAATTCAGTCGAAGCCACCTGGGCCGGCCTGATGGCAGGCAGAAGCGGCGCCGGGCCGATCACTAAGTTCGATGCCGCTAGTTTTCCCGTTCGCTTCGCCTGCGAAGTCAAAGACTTCGACCCACTCAAGTACGTCGAGAAAAAAGAAGCGCGCAAGATGGGCGCGTTCACACACTATGCGATCGCGGCCTCGGACGAGGCGCTGGCCGACAGCGGCTTGAAGATTACTGACGAGGATGCCGAAGCCGTCGGCGTGTATATCAGCAGCGGCATCGGCGACTTCTGGGGAATTGAGAGCGAACATTCGAAGCTTTTACGCGGCGGACCGAGGGCGGTCTCGCCTTTTTTCCTCGTGTCGATTCTGGCGAACATGGCTGCTGGGCAGGTTTCGATCAGAAACGGAGCCAAAGGTCCGAACTCGGCGACCGCGACTGCGTGCGCCGCCGGCAATCACGCTATCGGCGATTCTTTTAAGATCATACAGCGGGGTGACGCCGATGTGATGATCTGCGGTGGAGCAGAGTCAACCATTACGCCGATGACTATGGCAGGTTTCGCTGCGATGCGCGCGCTCTCGACCCGAAACGACGATCCTGAAAGTGCGTCCCGCCCTTTCGATCGAGATCGCGACGGATTCGTAGTCGGTGAAGGCTCCGGCATTATGATCCTTGAGGAACTGGAACATGCCCGCCGACGGAACGCGCGGATCTATGCCGAGATTGTTGGTTACGGCGCCACTGGCGACGCTTATCACATGACCGCGCCGGACGAAACACAGAGCGGTGTGATTCGCGCGATGCAGAGGGCAATGCAGGATGCAGGCATCGAGCCAAATCAGATCGGCTACATCAACGCTCACGGCACTTCAACACCGCTCGGCGACAAAGGCGAAACATTCGCCGTCCAAAAAACTTTCGGACCTCATGCTTATGATCTGGCAGTCAGTTCCACGAAATCTATGACGGGCCATCTGCTGGGCGCGGCCGGCGGTGTCGAATCCGTCTTCACAGTTCTCGCGATCCACAATCGGAAGCTACCGCCGACGATTAACTATCACACGCCCGATCCGGAATGCGATCTGGATTACATTCCGAACGAGGCGCGGGACGCCGTCGTCGAGTACGCGCTGACTAACGGTTTTGGGTTCGGCGGGACAAACGCGTCGTTGTGCTTCAGACGTTTTGCTGAGTGAAAGCCCGAGAGGTGCCGCATAACTATGGGACAATCAATACGAATTTTGCTGCAAACTACTATTCCATCGATCGAAGACGATTGGAATATCGGACGGTTCTCGCTTCTGCGCGATCAACTTGCTTCACTGAAGGATGAAAACGGCGAGACGATCTGCACGGTAACGGCTCGCGATCGAGAAACCGACGCGGCTGGTAACGACGTCGTGCTAAGTGTCCTTGATACGACTGATTTTGATGAGCTTTGGCTCTTTGCAGTTGATGCCGGCGACGGGTTGAGCGTCCCGGACTGTCAGGGCATTACTCGCTTTCGTCAACGAGGTGGCGGGATTTTCGCGACACGGGACCATCAGGATCTGGGATCGTCACTTTGCACTTTGGGTGGAGTCGGCCGGGCGCACTTCTTTCATAGCAAACATCCCGATCCGGACGAGAGCCGTCATGTGCGCGACGATCAAGATACGAAAGAAATCTCATGGCCGAACTATCATTCAGGCAGCAACGGCGATTATCAAAAGATCGTCCCGGTCGAGCCGGTTCATGAACTCCTGCTAAATCCGAAAAATGTTTCCGGTGTGATTGAGTACTTCCCGGCCCACCCGCACGAAGGCGCTGTCGGGGTTCCCGATGGAGAAGAACACGCGCGGGTGATCGCGACAGGAATAAGTCAGGTGACGCAGCGACCTTTTAACCTGATCATTGCGTTTGAGAGAACACGTGATCAGCACGGCAACGATCTTGGACGTGCAATTGCAGAATCGAGCTTTCACCATCTGGTGGATTACAACTGGGACACTTCGAAGGGCTGTCCCAGTTTTCTCGTTGAACCGCCGGGCGATCACATCATGAACGAGCCGGGAAAGCTGGACGATGTGAAGACTTACGTAGAGAACCTTGCGCGTTGGCTGGCGCCCTAACGATTTGGTAGTGTCTGAATTTCACGGTGTTAGAGTACCAACTTTAGTTGGGGCGACTGACCTCATCCGACTAAGGTCGGTAACTAGCCCTGGATCTACATCAGCAACACGTCGACGCGATGCGCATGGACCAACTCTTCGCACGGGGACCAGCCGAAGACTGTGAAGCGGCCGTCTTGCGAAGCGACCAGCGCCAATGAATCCCGCTGATCGTGTATGAACTGCGCCGCCGACAGATGACGTGTGCCGCCGTGCTGTACGGGGGGAACCACGACGGCCGTATCGCCGACGATCGGCTCAGTCAGCACCATCTGTTCGACTTGTTCGCGGCCCGACGCACGCTTGATCTTCGCGCCGAACGCAAGCACCTCATAATCATCGGAAATCAGAGTGGCGCCATCCACTGCGGTCAAACCGGCCACCGTGTCTACGGCGCTGCTCAACGATGCCTGCCATTCATTCTCGGTCTCCGGGCTCGAACCTTTCCGGATCAACTTGGCCAGTTTGGAAGATGAAGGCGCGACTGAATAGGTCAACGGGTGAACTATGGAATCGCGCCACCGTGACGTCCCTGCCGGCACGACCAGGAGGGTGCCGCCATGTCCGTGAGCGCGCATCGATGCGGCCAGTTGCACGAGCACATTTACCGAGTCGTGCCACGTTGCCGGAGAAGTGAAGGCCAGCAGTGACTTCAGGAGATCGGGACAGTCGGGCAGACTCGTGCCTTGCTCATCAACAATCTTTGTCTGCTCTCCTTTGAGAATGGCAACATTGGCAAACTTTCCAAAGCCATCGATGCGCCGGTGCTTGATAACCAACAATCCGGGTTCGATGTCTTCAAGCACAAACCCCAGGCTCGGAATGTGTCGCGTGGCTCCCCAGACGCATAGCTCATCACCGTCATGCCAGACACCCAGGTGAATTCCCGGGCGCTCGACTGCTGGAGCAAGTTTGGTCAGGATCGCCGGAGTTAGCGGCAGACGCTCTTCGAACTTCAAAGCATTGATCGCCTGTTCGGGTGGCAGAAAGGCCAGCGAGATTTTAGGGAAGCGACCTTCTTCGGGACGAAAGCTCGCCCAGAAAGTAGCATCGATGATCGTGGCAATCGCTCGCGCATCAGGCGCATGAGCGAGTTCCCGCTCATCACGCTGGCGGGCTTCCGTCAGATGGCGCGCAAAGTGGGCCTCAACTATCGCGGCCACCGCTCGAGCGGCTTGGTAGGTTGGTTCGCGGAGCATAGAAACTCTCGTCACAGATTACCACCGAAGGCGGCACAAAAGGACCCCGGCAGCAGCGAGCAGTTAAGAAAGACTGGACACCTGAGTCCAGTATGTTATTGCCTTCGCTCGAAACAACCGCTTTCGGCTTGCGACCGCAAGTCAGCTCTGTGCTAAATTAAGCACGCAGTAATTGCATCACCCTTGGAGGTTCTTTCGGATGACCTATGTAGTTGCCGAGCCCTGCGTCAACTGTCGCTATACTGATTGCGCTATTCCTTGTCCAGTGGAAGCCTTTCATCTCGATGACGACATGTTGGTAATTAATCCCGAGACGTGCATCGATTGTGACGCCTGTGTGCCCGAATGTCCGGTTGAGGCCGTTTTCGCGGAAGACAAAGTGCCGGCCGAATGGTCGCAATTTACGCAAATTAATGCAGAGCGAGCGTTGAGCGGACTGCCGACGATTAACGTACGAATGGATCCGCTTTGCCAATAGCTCGATTTTTCAATAACTAAAAAAGGCGCGCAGTCGCGGCAACCGCAGCGGCTGAGGCGCCTTCTTAGTTTTTCGGAACGCGCATTGCCCCCACATCGTTCGATCGTCTGGCAATGAAGAAAGGCACGAAGCTCTTATTGGGTGGAGTGACTGTGGCCGCCGCCGCCGTGGGCGCCATAGGGGCCGTAATTATGAAAAGAGATCGCAAATCGAAACGCAGCCGGGCGCCGGACGCGTGGGCCAGGCCGGGTATGAAGGTCACGTTTCGGGCGGAGTTGATGCCGGGACGAGATCCGGATGAACGGACTTATGAAGTAACGGACTTGCTGCCCAGCGGCCGGGTCTTACTCGATCGGGTTAACGGTGAACACACCCAGACAGAATTCGAACGCCAGTAGGAAACGCTTCTCACCATTTGTATATCCGGCCAGGTTCCATCACTCGCAATTTTTCGATTCCCAGCTCATTTAGTTCCTGAATCACTTTCTCGCGGTAAGCTGGTTTCAAATGCACCGCGAGAATGTCCATGCCATTATGGTTTAGCTTGTTGAGTTCGGCCCGCAGCATTGAAGGCGTCAGGTGCTTCGAAGCTTTGGCGAGTGCTTCCATTGCGTCGGGGAACGACGCCTCGATGAAGAGAGCGTCCAGGTGCCTGGCGTGATTGACGACGCGCCACAGTTCTTCCGTCTCGGCAGTGTCTGAACTGAACGCCACAGTTGCCTTACCATCTGAGACAAGCAGGCCAACGGTCGGCACGATGTGATTGACGGCGATGGCAGTGAGCTTGAGGTGGGCGATTTGAAATTCCTGCCCCAGCGAAAAAGGAACGTACTCCATCACCGGCCCGTGCTCGTTCTTTAACTCATCGAACTTTGGATACACGGTGTCGTTGAAGACATCCGCCTTCAGTAACTCGATTACTTCGCTGGTGGCATGAATACGAACGGGCTGGCGTAGTTCGCCAAACAAGTCGTCAACAAATATTGGCAGACTGGCGATGTGATCCATGTGAGGGTGGGTCACGACAACGTCACGGATCGTACGCCGTTGGGCTTCATTCAAGGCGATGCCAATGCTGCCGGCGTCGACGGTCACGCGATCATCGATCACAAAGCAAGTCAGGCGTTGCGCCGCGTTGGCGCTGCCCTGGGCATCGAAAGAACTTGGTAAGAGTTGAATCTGCAAGTATCGGGTGAATGTTGGGTTCAGACTAAAGCCAAAAATCGCGCTAAGTATAAGCCATACTGACTTGAGTTCGCGAGGATTTCTGCTTCATTGGGGCCCTTGCGAAGGCGCGGCCACTCCCAGTTTCTGCCGCAACTCATGCAGCATGTACAAATAATCATTCTCGCGTTGCTGGGCATAGTTCGGATCTTTAGCGAAGCCGCGCGCGACGCGGCTGCGATGGAAAGCGAGTTCGCTGGCGATCTGGTTGTAACGCCGTCGCGCTCGCCAGCCGGAGATTCCTTTATTGGTCATCGCGTACCATGACAATCCCATGCGCCCGCGAATCGTTGTAAGCTTCTCGTATTCAAGTGGATCAAAAAATCCTCGCTGATAGTCCGGGTAAAGAAACTCACGTACGATCCGACCTTCGCGGCGCAGCGAGAAAAAGATCACCATCAGCGTGATGATGAACGTCGGACCCATGATCAGAAAATATCCTGCGAAGAAGCCCACTGCGCCCCCGTAAGTCGCGGTGCCGTTCCAGGTGCCGTGTAAGAGAATAGCCAACATGAATCCCAGCACTGGCGCCACGACCTTCACAAAACCGTTATTCGATTGGCGCGACCAGCCCAGGCCAATGCCCGTCATGCTGGTGAAAAGCGGATGCGAAAACGGCGCGGCCATTCCGCGCAGGATGAAAATGAAGGTGAGAGATTCGGCGCCGCCAGAAACCGCGCGGCCGTAGTACAGAATGTTCTCGGTCATCGCGAAACCTAAGCCGACCATGCCGGCATAGACAATGCCGTCGACGATGCCATCGAACTCGTCCTTCTTCCAAAAGAAAAGAACGAAGAGGATGAAAGCCTTTGCGCTCTCTTCGACGATTGGCGCGGAAATTACGGCGCCAAAATTCTCTCCGATCTGCGCGCTGTTTGTGGCGGCACTGACGATTGCGCCGTTAATCGTATTCAAAATGATCGCGATGAAAACGGCGACGAGTGCGCCCCA
>DASWQK010000033.1:0-9543 GCA_036403735.1 Pyrinomonadaceae bacterium | reverse complement strand
CCTTTGGGAGAGGGCCGGGGTGAGCGCTTAGCGCCGTCGTAACTTCGTCCCTCACCCTAACCCTCTCCCAGAGGGAGAGGGAATCTGATTCGCTATCGCGGTTTGAGTGAATCGATCGCTTTGCCGATTACCCCATTCGCTGATTCTAAAGCGATTCTGGCATCGACGGCAGATCGCCCCGTGTGGCTCATCACCAACGCGACGGGCAGATTTCCGTTCGCTTCATCGAGAAAGGTTTCCGCCTGCTGCTCGTCCAAACCGCTTTCGGATTGCAGAATTCTGATGGCGCGCGCGCGTAACTTCACGTTGCGCGTTTGCATGTTGGTCATGCGATTGCCGGTAACGTAGCCCAGCCTGATCATCGTCGCCGTCGAGATCATGTTGAGGATCAACTTCTGTGCGGTGCCGGCTTTCAAGCGAGTCGAGCCGGCAATCACTTCCGGACCGACCAGCGGCGCGATCGAAATCTCGGCAGCTTTCGTAATCGCGGACTCCGGCGCGCAGGTAATCGCGATCGTTAGGGCCCCGATTCGCCGCGCATATTCGACGGCGCCAACGGTGTAAGGCGTGCGCCCGGAAGCCGCGATGCCAACTAACGCGTCCGCTTTGGTGAATCCGCGTTGCTCCAGGTCGCGTGCGCCCGCTGCGGCGTCGTCTTCAGACGCTTCGACGGCGCGATAACAGGCATCGTATCCGCCGGCAATCACTGCCTGAATCAAATCCGGTGAAACACCAAACGTCGGCGGACATTCTGCAGCATCAAGCACTCCAAGCCGGCCAGAGGTTCCGGTGCCGATGTAAAAGAGACGCCCGCCGGCTTGAATTCGCTGCACAATTTGATCGATTGCGCGGGTTACGGCTCCGAGAACTTCCGCAACCGCTGCGGGAACTCTCGCGTCCTCATCATTCATCAGCCGAACGATGTCCGCAGTCGACAGGGAACTGATCTGTTCCGTGCGCGGGTTCTCTTGCTCTGTTAACGGTATGGAATCGGCAAGGATCGGCATGTTGAAGTCTCAGGGAACTATGCGGTCGCCGATTCACACCGCAACGGGCAATCTTTGAAGATTCTCCTGGGCCATTCGCGCGGCCGCCACGGTGGGCGAAAAACTGGGATTGTCTATAAAAGCTCTCTTGGCGACGCGCATCACTTGTTCACGCAAAGGCGTAACCACGAGTTCGCCGGCGGCGAAAACTCCACCGACGAACGCAACTTGAAATCGCTCTTGCTCCATTTTCAGTTTGCGAATGACGGTGACCGCCGCTTTGCCAAGCTCTTTACCGGCATCCGTCAAAATGTTCCGGGCGACTTCATCGTTCGCATGCGCAGCTTCGATCACAAGTTTACTGAAGCCGGCAATCCGATCATTCGTAATCGATGGCCCATAGATGGCGGTGGCCAAATCGTCAGGGGCGGCAACCTGAAAGAATTCGCACGCGGTTTCGGTTAATGATGTCGCCGGGCCGCGGCCATCGGTTGCCTGTGCGACCGCCTGCAGCGCGCGACGAGCAATCCACGACCCACTGCCTTCGTCACCGGCGACCGGGCCCCAACCGCCGGCGGATACGCGCTTGCCCTGCCGATTGATTCCTACCGCAACCGATCCGGTGCCCGAGATGACGACAACTCCGGGTTGACCGTCAGTTGCTCCATACAACGCAATATCTCCGTCGCTCACCAATTCGATGTTCTTGATTCCTAAGGTTTCGATCAGGACGTCGCGCATGCGCGTGCGAATGTCTTTGCGGCGGACGCCCGCTAATCCAACACCGGCAGCCACGAGATCGTCGCGATGAATCAAAGCCGCAGCGCAAGCTTTGTCTACAGCTTCGCGAATCGCCGTCGCGCCATTTGCGATACCGACCCGCAACGGATTGGAAGGGCCAGCCACTCCCTCACCCATTATGCGCGCGCCGTTCAGCACTACGGCCCGCGTTCGCGTGCCGCCGCCGTCGACGCCCACAACCAATTCCCTGAGAGGCGCACGCCTCCGTGGCAGAATGTCGACAGTTTGGACCATAGTCGTCATCTGGTAGTTCGATGTCCGGGAGGGCTCCTGAGATTTCCATTCTAGGCAACCGCGAAACCATAATGGAAACTAAAAGATCTTATTCCAGTGATAATGCATATTGATGTAAAGTATCGTTCATGGATATCCGACAACTGAAGGCTTTTGTGGCCATTGCCGAGAGCGGCACGTTCACCGCTGGGGCTGTTCGCGTTCATGTGACGCAGGCAGCAATCAGCATGCAAATCCGCCAACTCGAGAACGAAACCGGCGCGCAATTGTTCGTGCGCGCGCCGCGCAGAGTGATTCTGACCGAGGCCGGCGAGAAACTACTTGAACGCGCGTACTCGATCCTGCGCGAGCACGATGCGGCCCTCGAAGAGATGGCCGCGCTGACCGGCGCGCATCGTGGACGGCTGCGCATCGGCAGCGCATCGGCCATGGTCAGCGCTGATCCTTTGCCGCAGATTTTGCGCGAGCTTAAGAAATTACACGAAGCGGTCGAGACTTCAGTCGTATCGGGAACGAGTGAAGAATTGGTCCGGCAAGTGCTCGCCGGCGAGTTGGACGCCGCGTTTGTCTCGTTGCCGGTTGAAGCGCGAGGTGTGCAGACAGAGTTGCTGAGTGAAGATTACCTGGTCGGGATCGCTTCACCTCGTCACAAACTTGCGAATCAAAAAGTCGTGAGTGCGTACGCCCTGGCCGGTGAGAAATTGATCCTTGGCGAACGCGGCGGCAATACCCGCCGGTTGATCGATCAATTCTTCGCGCAAGCGGGAGTAACACCGAAAGTCATTATGGAACTCAGCCGCCTCGCGGCGATCAAACGGATGGTTGAAGAAGACATGGGTGTCGGCATCGTGCCTTTAGAGTCGGTCCAGGAAGAAGTGGCGAAGGGAACTTTGGTGCGTTGGTGGATCGAAGCCGCGCAGATTAATTGGCAACTGGGTATCGCTCGTTTAGTCGGTGGATATGAATCGCCGATTCATCTGACTTTCATCACGCTTTGTCGCGAACACTTCCAACGACCCGTTTCAAATCCGCCCAAGACAAAATCGAAACCCAGGAAGAAGGCCGCGAACGGTTAGATATTTCCTTTCGTTTAGAGGCGGACGCGGGGTGGATATTCTTTTCGTTTAGAGGCGGGCTACCAGGTAGATAATGTATTCGTTTAGAGGCGGGCTACTGCCCGCCTTTTGTCTTCAGTAGGCACTGGCGGGCGGTAGCCCGCCTCTAAACGAATCGCGAGTCTCGTTCAACCCCGCGATTAACCTCTCGATGTCTGCTTCATTATTAAAGAAATGCGTTGCGACCCGAATGCCCTGCGGCTTTTCGGTCACAATCACGCCGCGACTCAATAGTTGGCGGACGACTCGACCCGGCTCGTCGACTTCGACCAGGGTCTCCGCCGATCTCGAGCTTTCATTTTGCAGCGGCGAAAGAACTTTCCATCCGTCTTCTTTCAGACGCGAGGTTGCGAACCGATTTAGTTCCAGCACGCGCGCCTGAATATTTTCGGCGCCAATTTCTCCAATCAGATCAAGCGAAGCCCCCAACGAAAAGATGCCGGCGAAATGTGGGCAGCCAAGCTCGACCCTCGCCGCCGCATCGTGACGCGGCCGAAATTCATCGTTGCGCATCTCGAAAGGATCTTCGACACTCAACCAGCCAAGCGAGCGCGGCAATGATTGGTCCAGCAACTGGCGGCTGAGATAAACGAACCCCGATCCGTAACCGGACAAAAGCCACTTGTGGCCGGTCGCACAGAGCGCGTCGATCTTCATTCGCTTCACATCGATGGCAAACGCGCCGGCTGACTGGCTGGCGTTGATGACCAAAACGTGTGTGCTTTTTATTTCACCGACCGCTTGCGGATCGACGCGAAAGCCATTTGAGAATTGCACGTGACTCAACGCAATGATTCCGGTTTTGTTCGTCATCGCGTCTTGAATATCTTCGATTAGCACTTCGCCGTCGCGCGCCGGCAATAAGTGAACGGGAATGCGTCGATGCATCCACGGCAGAGTTGTGACCGGAAACTCCAGTTCCGAAGAGATGACTTCGCCGCGATCTTCGAGCGCGTCGACGATGACGTTCATCCCCTGTGAAGTGTTGGTCGTGAAGGCAATTTCTTCCGGCTCGGCATTGATGAACGCGGCGATCTTCTTTCTCACGGATTCTCGATCAGCCAGCCAGCGATTCCAATGCACATCGCCGTCGCGCATCATCTTTTCGTAATAGCCGGCAGCCGCCGCTTGCGAAGCGATCGAAACCGGCCCCGCCGCCGCGCTGTTGAGATAGGCGACGCGCTCAGTGACCGGAAAGCGTTGGCGAATTTGGGGCCAATCGATCATCGGCGGAAAGATTACATGATGAGACGGTTGGAGCGTTAGTCCGATAGAGTCAGAGCAAACGTTGGAATCGGCGGGGCAGTACCCCGACCGTGAGGGAGGGCGTACAGAGAACCCGATCAATGGCGAGCGGATCAAACACGCAACCCTTGCACGACAACATTCAAGGAAGTCATTAGCCCTGCCTGACAAAAGAAACAGCAATGCACACTTTCTTTCGCACCTTCAGTGCTTTCGATATTTTGTTGTCCGAGGCTATTGCATTGAGCGCCTTCGACGCCTAAGCTTAGAAGCACATGAAGGCGAATTATGACTTTTCAAAGGGCGTAAAGAATCCATATATCGATCGCCTCAAGGGGCCTAAAAATATCGGCAGAATTGTTGCTTCAGTAAGAATCGACAACGCCTCCGATATATCCAGGGGTCTGAGATGCGACGCGTTGGTCGACACGGGCGCGTCGTTCATGGTTCTTCCTATGGCGTGGCGGGATCGACTGGGAAATCTCGAGACCATGACCGAGATCGAGATGGAAACAGCAACGCAGGAAACAATCAAGGGTGTAGTCTGCGGTCCCGTGCGTATCCAAATCGAAGGTTTCCGTCCCATTCATCACGAAGTAGCCTTCGTTGAGATGACTCCCGAAAATGGCGAGTCCGAACCATTGATTGGTTATCTCGTGTTGGAGCACAGCCAGGCCGGTGTGGATATGCTTGGTCATCGGTTGGTTCCCATCAAACACATGGATTTGAAGTAGCCTGCTTCTTCACGCTGAAAGCGTGAAATTCAATAGCCCAGGGCAAAGCGCGCCGCGCGACGCCCTGGGATCACAACCACCAAATGATTCGGTCGGCCTGTATAAGGGCGAAACCAATCGACATTTCATTTCGCGCTTTCAGCGCTTGCTGTGTGATTGGGACTCACAATCTGGGCCGATGGCTCAGACTATTGCATCGTGCGCTTTCCGCGATTAGACTGCCGAAATAAACATACGAACGACGGAATAGCTCATGGTCAAGAATCCTTATGTAACTCGCCCAAACAAACCAGCTAAATCCGTTGAGGAGCGTTTATGAATAGCCCTAAACCAACACACACCCAAAACTCTCACACTAACTCGGACCAAACCAAGAATGACAGAACGAGCGCCCTCCTGGGCGTCTACCAAGAGCTTTCCAAGAGCCATCAATCGATTGATGACTTTCGCATGAAGTTACTAGGTCTATTACCTTTGGCTTCGCTGACAGGAATATTCTTCGTGAGTAAGTCCGATAGTTTTTTCGGTTCTTCTGATCCAGCGTTGGAGGTAAGAGCAAACAATCTAATTGCGTTCATCGCCATTTTTGCCGCAACGTTTACGCTGGCGTTGTTTCTTTATGAGATTCGCGGGATATTAATGTGTAGTGAGCTAATCTACAGAGGTTGTAAAATTGAAAATGACCTCGACGTAATAGGGCAATTTTTAGTTCGACGGGATGGACATAAAAAGTGGCCCTTTTTTAACGCGGTATCCGCAGCCTGTTTTATTTACTCAGTTGTCTTCGCAGCTTGGCTTTTCTTGGCCCTACACCGTGGTTTTGGTTTCAATATTCAGAATTGCACTCTCACCGCACTTTCGTCAGGAACCACAATGGCCTTAGTCATGGCGTTGCTGATTAATAAACTCGTTGAGAATATTCACAAAGCCGAAACCGCAACGTCGCCGATCGGATCCGCGGTAGAGTGT
Organism: Pyrinomonadaceae bacterium; assembly: GCA_036403735.1. Taxonomy (GTDB): domain Bacteria; phylum Acidobacteriota; class Blastocatellia; order Pyrinomonadales; family Pyrinomonadaceae; genus UBA11740. The sequence goes on along the minus strand of DASWQK010000033.1, from coordinate 3,459 downwards.
AACGCTCAGTTTACCGCCCCGACGCTTCAAACCACATCGTCCCCAGCGGCGGCAAAGTGATCGCCACCGAATAATCCAATCCATGTGATGAAATCTTTTCAGCTTTGATACTTCTCACCACACCAAAACCTCCGCCGCAATACTTCTCATTATCAGTATTCAGAATCTGCTTGTAGCTGCCTTTACGCGGCAAACCAATTCGATGATTCTCTCGTATGACAGGCGAGAAGTTGCCGACGCAAATAATTTCTTTGCCGGTCGAAGGTGCAATCCGGCGAAAGGCGACCACGTTTTCGGCGGCGTTATCGACTTCGATCCAACTGAAACCACTGGCATCGCTGTCTGCTTCGAATAGCGCGCCGTGCTTCTGATAAAGCTTGTTGAGATCACTAATCAACGTCAGCACGCCTTTGTGAATTGGCGTTTCCAGCAGATGCCAATCCAGACTCTCAGTCTCATTCCACTCGCGCCATTGCGCGAATTCGCCTCCCATGAACAGAAGCTTTTTGCCCGGATGCGCCCACATGTATCCATAGAGCGCGCGCAGGTTCGCGAACTTTTGCCACTCGTCGCCAGGCATCTTGTTCACTAGCGAACCTTTCATGTGGACGACTTCATCATGGGAAAAGGGAAGTATGAAGTTCTCGCTCCATGCGTACAGCAAACCAAACGTCAGCGCGTTGTGATTGCCGCCGCGAAACAGTGGATCAGTCTGAAAGTATTTCAGCGTGTCGTGCATCCAGCCCATGTTCCACTTGAAATCAAAGCCGAGCCCGCCCGCATAAACTGGATGACTGACGGCGGGCCAGGCAGTTGATTCTTCGGCGATCATCAACGTGCCCGGACACTCGCGATGAGTAACTTCGTTTAGTTCTTTCAACAAAGAAATCGCCTCGAGATTTTCGCGTCCGCCAAATTCGTTCGCCACCCACTCGCCTTCTTTGCGGCTGTAATCGAGATAGAGCATCGACGCGACCGCATCGACGCGTAGTCCATCGAGATGGAATTCGCGCAACCAGTACAAGGCATTCGCAATCAGAAAATTTCTGACTTCATTGCGGCCATAATTGAAGATGTAGGTGCCCCAATCAGGATGCTCGCCTTTGCGCGGATCTTCATGTTCGTAAAGCGCGGTGCCGTCGAATCGAGCCAGCGCAAACGCATCTTTCGGAAAATGCGCCGGGACCCAATCCATGATCACGCCGATGCCTGCTTTGTGAAGCTGATCGACCAAAAAACGAAAGTCGTCGGGCGTTCCGTAACGCGCTGAAGGAGCGTAATATGCGCTAACTTGATAACCCCACGAAGGGCCGTACGGATGTTCCTTTAAAGGAAGAAACTCGACGTGCGTGAATCCGTTTTGCAGCACATAGTCAGCCAGCAACGGCGCGATCTCGCGATACGTTAGCGGGCGATTGCCTGCTTCCGTGATACGGCGCCACGAGCCGAGATGTACTTCGTAAATTGAGAGCGGCTCCCGCCAGGCTTGCCGTTTATTTCGTTTCGTTATCCAGGTGCGATCCTGAAATTTGTATCGTGACTTGTAAACGATGGACGAAGTATCAGGCGGCATTTGCATCATCGACGCGTAAGGATCGGCTTTGAAGATATCGCCGCGTCGCGTCCTGATCGCATACTTGTAAAGCGCTCCTTCCTTGAGCCGAGGGATGAAGACTTCCCAAATGCCTGAGCCGCCAAGCGATCGCATGGGGTTCTTTCCGCGGTCCCATCCATTGAAATCACCAACCACGCTGATGCTTTTTGCGTTCGGCGCCCACACCGCAAAAGCGACGCCCCGTTTACCATCATGAGTAGTTGCGTGCGCGCCGAGTCTTTCGTAGATGCGTTCGTGCTTGCCTTCGCCAAACAGATGGAGATCCATTTCGCCGAGGGTGGGAGAGATGTCAGTTGCCTTGTTGGCGGGCGAGCTTCCGACAGCTCCACCCGTTGAGCGTTTGCGTGAAACTTTGTTGGGAATCTCTCCTGGCGATTTTTTAGGGCTCATGTCTATAGGTCCACTGCTCCAATGGCTCTGCCACTCTGATGGCGGCAAGTCTCCGACTTGCCGACCGCAAACTCGTTTCTTCTGCGGGTCTCCGACCCTGTCAAGGTCATAGACCGTTAAATTAGATGGACACTTAACGGCAAGTCGGAGACTTGCCGCGCATCGGCGTGGCAGAGCCATCATGAAGAGTCGGCGCCTACTTTGCTGTCTTGAACCACGACTGCGACGCTTAGCGGCGCGACATATTTCCGGTAAATATCAGCCCCCGTTCCCATTTCCGGCCGATTGCTTTTCGCTTCAGAAAGAATTTCGAGAAAGTGTTCGCGCACTGACGGCAGATCCAATTGCTCCATCAAATCGATCGCGCGCGCCGCATACTTCAAGATCTGGATCGTTTCGATTCCTGAGATGTCATTAAAAAACCAGCCGCAGCTCGTGTACATCAAGAGCAGCATGCGTTGCAATTCGAGATGGGCAAGCGCGCGCCACTGTTCGTCCGCCGATAGGCAGCGGCCGGCGTGTTCATAGAGAAACTGTTCGCGCGAATGTTGGGGATCGAGAACCAGTGCGATGCTGTCATCTCGCGAAGCCCACGGATCGATGAACAGAGTCCCGCGCGTCGCTTCAAAGTAAAACATGTTCTCATCACGCAAATAATCCAGCGCCTGACGCAGCGGCTTGCGCCATCGTTGGTTCCATCCGGCTGCGCCGCCGGTGTGGCAGCCACAGTCACGAATCCAACGACCGACTCCATGCTGACAACTCCATGACGTCCCTGCGCCGTCCGGCCCGTTGTAAATCTCAACTTCTGATTTCGCCGGGTGTTCGTCGAGATACTCTGCGTAGTTGGTAATTTGAAAACCCCGCGCGGGCGCATCTGATTCCAGCGCGTAGGCCAAACACAAGTCACCAAACTTAAAGTGGTGGCCGTAGGTCTCGCCGTCGGTTGCGATATTGATCATGTCTCGGCCATCGACAGCTCTTGCAAACGCATCAACCAGCTCGCGGCTTGAGCGCAGGAGATTCTCAAAAGCGATTGCGCGTGATGTGAGGCCGTCATAGAAGAAGACGTTGATTGATTTGTATGGAGCATCGCGATGAAGGTAGCGATAAGGGACGCTGGTGTCGAGGGTGCTTTCATTTACCTCATGCCAGCCATTTGTATCAACCGAACGATCAATCCGGTCGCTACCACCACCCCACGCGGGCTGCCCGCGCGGATACCCCGGTCCGCTCCCGGTACCGACCTCATCATCGCTCTCGCCCATCCTGATTCGGGCCGCCTGACGTGGTGCCAGAATAATGTAGCGCACGCCTTCATCAATAAATGCCTCCATTACTCGATCGTTGCACGCGGTTTCCGGTAGCCACATCGCTTCCGCCTCGCGCCCAAATCGATAACGAAAATCCGCCAATCCCCAGCGAATCTGGGTGCGCAAATCATGGTCGTTGCA
>DASWQK010000032.1:0-2409 GCA_036403735.1 Pyrinomonadaceae bacterium | reverse complement strand
CGCTTGACTTCAAGCCAACATTCAGTTTGTTCCGAGCTAAAAAGCAAGTCCAATCGCGTTGTCAAATATTCGTTAAGCGATATGTTCCGTTTGAAAAGCAAATGTTCTCCATTCGGAGGCCTAACTACATCTCGTCTCAGTCGTGCGTTCTGATCACGCTGGGCCGGTGTTATGTCGCCCGCGCAAGTCCGCGTCCAATTCCTACCAAATCTGACAACGCTGCTCCGGCGGCCGCACCATCGCATCGCCCGACTTACATTGATACGCCGCGGCGAACTGCGGCATGTTCGAGAGTGGTCCATTCACCCGAAACTTTCCGAGTGGATGCGGATCCGTCGCCGTGCGAAGTCGCGCCGCTTCGGGACGAATGTTCTGTGCCCATACCTGGGCCCAACCAAGAAAGAACCTCTGCTCAGGAGTAAACCCATTGATGTCCTTCGGCCGCGGCTTACCTTGCAGAGATTTTTGATAAGCCGCGTAGGCGACGGTTAAGCCCCCCAGGTCAGCGACGGATTCACCGACAACGAGCTGACCTTTCTGATGTAGACCCGGCTCGACTTCAAATGAATCGAATTGTTTCACGACGCAATTCGTCCGATCGGTGAACTTCTTAAAGTCATCAGTCGTCCACCACATCACCAGGTTTCCATTCGCGTCGTACTTCGCGCCCGAATCATCAAACCCGTGGGTCATCTCGTGACCGATTACCGCGCCAATGCCACCATAGTTGAAAGCGTCATCCGCTTTCGGATCGTAAAACGGCGGCTGCAAAATTCCCGCGGGGAAAACTATTTCGTTAAATTGCGGATTGTAATAAGCGTTAACCGTCGGCGGTGACATGCCCCATTCGGTTCGGTCGACCGGCTTGCCGATCTTGCTCAGGTTACGCCTGAAGTCGAACTCGCCGGCCAGGACCGCATTGTTGTAATAGGCGCCGCGAGCCACGTGCAGCGCTTCATAGTCGCGCCACTTATCCGGATAACCAATCTTGCGCACGTACGCTTCCAGTTTCGCGATCGCTTTTTGACGCGTGTCATTGCTCATCCAACTTAGGGTCGTCAAATCCTCACGCAGCGCCGCGATCAAATTCGCAACCATCGTCCGGGCGCGTTCCTTTGCCGCCGGGGTGAACGTCTTCGCGACATAAATTTGGCCCAGCGCTTCACCCAAAGCGCGATCCGTGCTGGTTACGCAACGCCTCCAACGCGGCAGCATCTCAGTCGTGCCCTGCAGATACTTGCCATTGAAGTTGAAGCTCTCCTGCACGAATTTTGAAGAGAGCGTACTCGACGCGGCGTTGACCACGTGCCATCGCAGGTAGCTTTTCCAATCGTCTACGGGAGTGTCCTTGAGAATCTTGTCAGCGGATTTGAAGAAATCCGGTTGCCCGACATTCACCTTACCGACTTCCGGCAGGTTAATGTTTCGGAAATAGCGGCCCCAATCAAAGTCCGGCGTCAGCTCGATCAGCATGCCTTTCGTCATTGGATGGTAATTAGCTTCCGGGCTGCGCCGCTGGATTCGCGTCGAAGAATTCTCAGCCAGCTTCGTCTCGATCTTCATGACAGTCGCTGCTTCCCTCGCGGCCTGTTCGGGCGCATCACCCATCAACTCGAAAGTGCGCGCCACGTGCTTTTGGTATTCATCGCGAGTAGCTTTCGATTTCGCATCATCGCTGGTGTAGTAATCGCGGTCGGGAAGACCAAGACCACCCTGCACCAACTGCGCAATGATCGTAGTCGAGTCTTTGGAGTCCTGGCTGGCGCCAAAGCCGAACACCGCCGGCACGCGATGGGCGTGCAGAAAAGCGATCTCATCTTCGAGGCTTAGTAAGTCTGAAATCTTGGCGATGCGTTGCAGTTCGGGCTCAAGCGGCTTGATCCCTTCCGCTTCGATCGTTTGCTCGTCCATGCACGAGCCATAAAAGTCGGCGATCTTTTGCTCGTTCGCATTCGCAAATTTCTTCTTCGCAATCAAGCCGTCGAGAATTTCATGAAGCACATTCACGTTCGACTCATCCAGAAGCTCAAACCGGCCCCAGCGCGAGTATGCTGCGGGAACCGGATTGCGATCGATCCAGCCGCCATTCGCGAATCGATTGAAGTCCTGACAGGCGTTAACACTGCGATCGATGCTGGAGAAATCGAAACCCGCAACGACTGACTGCTGCGGGTTGTCGGCGAATACATCAATCGTTGGAGCGTCGGACGCAACTGAATCGGCGAGACTATGGCGCGCTCGGAGGGCGGCGACGGCTATCAAAGCAACCAGAACGGTTAAGCTGAACGCGCGACGATAGAAGAGACTCATGACAGAAACCTCCGTAGCAACTGAAATTTGATTTTTGAGGGAACCGAAGAAATGGTATGACTTGCTGAAGAAAAACGCAAAACGCGGCGAACAAAAAAC
>DASWQK010000031.1:0-8453 GCA_036403735.1 Pyrinomonadaceae bacterium | reverse complement strand
AGTACTGATGCAGGTCTGCTTTAAGGCAAAATCCCACTGCAGATCGTGCCGGTCGAATTTTCGCTGATACAGTCGGACTTGCGGAAAGCGCGAAATAATCTCAAGCGTATCATCACTGCTGAAGCTATCAACCACCACGATGTCGCGGGCCCATCCCAATTGGCCGAGCGTACGGCCAATGTTGGGCGCTTCATTGAACGTCAGAACTAATGGGGTGATCCGCTCCAGCATCTAGTGATCAAATCGAGTCAGCTTGGGAAGCGTATGAATGTCTGCGGCTTGGTCGTAGGCGCTCGCTAGTAGCGCACGATATTGGAGAATCATTTGGACCGCTATTTCTCTCCACGCAAATTCACGTATCATCCAATCCTTCCCACGGCGTCCCATGTGAGTTAAGGGCATTGTCGCCGCGCGATCTATCGCCGCTGACAGTTCCTCTGGTTCGTTACCAACCCACAGGCCGCATCCTTCCTCTTCGACTGCCTGCCAGGGAGCCCCACGACTGACCAGGACAGGAACACTACGAGCAAGTGATTCCATGACTACGGTTCCGAAACTCTCTTTGAAGGAAGGCACGACACAAAGGTCGGCTCGAGAAAATTGCTCCTCTTTGGTCTGCCCCTCAACGCGCCCGTGAAACCGCACAACGTTCGTGAGGCCTAGACTGAACACAAGCGCACGCAGCGTGCTCTCATACACGGCGTCGCCGTCACCGCAGATCGAAAGTTCAAATCTAGTTTTGGTCAACACCAGTCCCCTTAATAGATTTTCGATTCCTTTGATCGGATGCAAACGACCAATAAACAGCAACCGAAGAACGCGGCTGGGAGTAAACCGCGTCGTGCGTTTGACTGAGGGAATACTAATGCCGTTTCTAAGCACCACGGCCTTTACACTTGGAAGTTTTTCAAGGCTTTCTAGCCTCTCCTCTTCACTTGTCACGTGCAAAAGAACCCGCTCTGATCGCGAAATCGAATTGCAAACTGTGTCCCAAAGTGTCTTGGCATTTCTCCGCGTCGACCCACTCCAGCGTTGCAATGCACCAAATGTTGACCAGACAACAGGTTTCCTCATGATTCTACACAAGAGCAGCGAAGGAATGGTGGTAAACGAGTACACTGCGTTCAAATGAATGATGTCCGCACGACGAATTAGCCTGAACATCTTGAAGAGCAAGCTCGGCGCTATATCGGGAGAGAACCATCGGCGGCAATAAATAACGTTGTAGAGGTTTTCGCTTTCCGACACTAGATTCAAATTGATCCGGTTTTTCGGGCCGTCAGAATCAGTGGTCAATACTTGTAGTTGAATGCCTTCTTCCTGTGCGAGCGCGTCACAGAAAGCGCGGTTGATAAAAATTGGGCCGCCGTAATAAGTAGCAGGATAAAACGATGGCGAAATAAACAGTACTTTCATATATATCGCCAACCTATGCAGTCAATCGCTGTGGCATCAGCGCCACTGGTGATCTAGATCGCCACCGGCGCGTCAGCAGCAACATCGGAATCAATCCGAAAAGAAAATACGAGAAATATACGGGTGAATAGAATCGAAACGACGAAATGATGAACGCGTAGAACATTCCCACAACGACAAACATCGCTCTTTGACGGTCTGAATCCAGCAGTATCAACAATCGATCCGCCAGCATTGCTAAAAACCCGAGCCACGCTCCGATAAAAATCACGCCCGGCAACCCCCAGCCCATGTGAAATTGCCCGATGACCGAAGGAGTCACATTAAACGCGGCGCCCTGGACGTAACTGTCGTTGTAGTAGGTCCAGGATTCCATGATTGGTTTGTCCGCCCATAGCTGGCGCGGCACCCAGTGAATTATGAAATAGAACTCACTGATTTCTTTGAAATAGCCGTGCTCGTTTGGCACAAGGTGTTCTGCGAAAAGTAGTGCGGTGAAGTGTCCGTTGCTATTCAACTGTGTCAAGTCGCTGGTCGGCGCATTCTTGACATCAGCCCAGCCCACACTGCGATATGCGAACTGCGCCTGCGCAACCAAAAGAATTACGACCACAGCTGCGGTTAATGCGACCAGTCCGTACCGGTTAGCGCGGCCTTTAAATCCACGCAAGATAATCAAAACTGACGGCAGGGAGATATAGAGCCAAATGTGTCGCGTGCCTGTTGAAACGAGCGGCAGCGCCGCAATGGCGCCCAGAAGCAACCACCACAAACGCCGCCATGTGCTCGTCTTCAAGGCATAAACGAAAAAGAGTGAAGCGCCGTACATTCCGAACATGGCCAGATGTTGCGCGAGGCCAGGCTCCGGGCCATCGAATTCCGTTGGACTACGACTGGCAAGCAACGCGGCAATGATCTTGTCGAAATCAAAATTGTAGTAGGTCACCAGCGGCAACACCGCACAGAGGACCAGCAACAGACCGAGGATCGATCTGTCGAAAGAGAGCGAATCGATCCGCGACGCGAGCAGCGCAAGAGGCTTGTCAAACTTCGGACGAATCGAATAACCAATTAATACCATCAGCTGAAATAGCGAAACATAGATCAAAGCCTGTCTGATCAGATCCTGATTAAACAGCGTCGCGTTGATGGGAAAGCCGTCAGGAATTGCGAACGCCGTCGGTTGCAGCGTAAGCGCCACTGCATCTATCCAATAGAACACAAAGACCCCAGCTACCAGACAGCATTTCCCCACGACGCGCGCGCGTATCGCCTCGCGCGTCACAGAGAGCAAAAGCACCACGCTCACCGCCGCACAGATCTGCGTAATTACAGCGAGCGTCTTGTAACTGTTAACTTCAGTTGTGATTACTGACAGCAAAACTGGCGTGCTCGCCAGAGACAACTGAATCAGAGTTACCCGCGGCGGCATTCGCGCCGGATCGCTTGGTCGCTTTCTGAACGGATTGAACTTCATTGGCCGGCGACGAGGCTTGCCTCGCCTGGTATGCCCGCGGGCTCTAAACTTGCAGCAGCCTGACCACGACGATTCCTGACCAGTGTGGCTCCGCGCTTTGACTTGACCAGGACATTATCGAGAATCGAAGCCGCACGCTGCGGTTTCCACTTCTCAGCGATTGCGCGCGCGGCGAGCGCAGCGCGGAGCAGACGCTCGCGATCATTCGCCAACAATTCGATCTGTTGCGCCAGCAATTCTGTGTCGCCGGCCGGATGGGTAATGATCGCGCCGCTCCCATCATCCCGATCTAAAGCCGCGACAACTCCGTCGGACGCAAAGACCGGACGACCGCGCGCCATAGCTTCAAGAACGACTACTCCAAAAGCGTCAAAACTACTGGTTAAGACCAAAGCATCCGCCAACTCGATCTGACGGAATAGCTCTTCGCCTTCCAGCCACCCGCAAAAGTGTATGGCGTCTGCGCAACCCAAAGATTTTCCTGTGCTCTCAAGCGTCGCCCGCTCTGGTCCATCGCCCACTAAAACCAATTCGACTGATCGTTGATTGGCTCTGGCGTTAGTTAGCGCGACCGCTTTGATGGCAACTTCAAACTGCTTCACCGCGATTTGTCTGCCGATCGCAATCAGACGCAGCGGTTTTTGTTCCGCGGCAACAGGAGGGGACGACCAACGTTCCGGCACGTCAACCCAATAAGGAAATTCTGTCAACTTTGTGCCGTCTAACCCCAGGCTGCGTAAATGCTCAATTGTAGCGTGGCCACAGCCGAGAAAGCCGGAGACGAGGCCTGAGATCAATTTCAAGTAAAGTTTGCGCGCGCGATCTTTCATCCACGTCCGGCGGTGAGGGTGGGGATGATCGGCCCAAATGAAAACCGGTATGCGAAGCAAGCTCGTCATCAGCAACGTCCGATTCGTCATCGGTGAAGACCAACCACCGAGAACGACGACTGCTTCAGAATCTGACATCAGGCTGCGAAAGAATTTCCGGTAACCAACTTCAGATAAAAAGTTGTGCTTGAAAAGATCGTCGGCTGATGACGATAGCGGAAAATCTTCGTTCGACCTTCCGGCAAACCACGCCATGAAAGCTCCGCGATAAGAATCATCCAGCGCCCGGCAGAGCGTGCGGTGATAAGAAAGCGGCAGCCTGGTGACCAAATGAATCATTGAATCTTCGAATCCGCCGGCCCCCAGCCGTTACCCCAGGTTGGAGTTGGACCAATTCGTCGGCCGGCTCTCTCCAAATCGCTTAATTCTATTCGCGCAATTCCATGATGATCGGCAAAACCCATCCGCGCCGCCTGCAAACGCGCGCGATAATCAGTTTCGTTTTCACATCCCCACCAGGCCTTCTTCGGCCAAACGAGTGTTAAGTAACAGCGAAACACGGCCTTCCATAACAACCACGCCGGAGTTGAAAGATATTTTTGCGCGTAGACAAGTTTGTTCCGCACGCCGTTATAGACGATCAAAATCGGATGACCTGCTTTGTAACTTCCGCCCGCGTGGTGATAGCCCTTGAAGGTGGGAACGTACCGAATCCGGAGCCCGGCATTTTTCACCGAGGTCGAGTAATCCCATTCCTCGACTCCGAAAAAATATTCTTCAGGTAAGACTCCAACCGTTTCGACGGTTCGCCGTGGAATTAATAACATCGCGCCGGAAGCCCAATGCGTTTCGCACTCGCTGTCGAATTGCCCTCGATCCTCTTCGTTCCAACCACGCGGCGTGCCCTGAATCCGAAAGCCGTCGATCCTCCCGCCGGCCTGCCAAATGGTATTTCGATCGCCAAACAGAATCTTTCCCGTTACCAATCCAATTTGACGATCTTCGTCGGCCACAGCGACCGCCGGCTCCAGGAAGCCCTGCGCGACTTCCATATCGTTGTTGAGCAGCAGGATGTAATCAGCGCCCGCTGAATACGCGACGCGAATTCCGGGATTGCAACCCCGGCTAAAACCGAGATTCGATTCGTTGCGCAAAAACGTGTGCGCGGAAAACTCAGCTTGCAACTGCTCAACAGATCCGTCGTTTGAAAAATTATCGGCGACGACCACACGATAATTTGGATACGAAATCTTCGCCAGTGAGTTGAGCGCGCCGCGCGTGCGAGCGTAGTTTCTCCAATGAAGTACTACGACATAGACGAGCGGAGGTTGAGGGTGGTTCATGTGGCGTCCCGCTTCAGACCAGTAATTTCAGTCCGGTTTGTTTCCGCCCGAGCCATGGTTCGCGGACTTCGAAATCGCTTCTTCGAAGATTGCGACCAAGTCATTCGAGAAGTTTTTGATGGTGAACTGCTGGGTCGCCCAGGCCCTGGCTGTTTCACCCATGACGGTCAGCCTGGCGCGATCGTGGTAAAGCGTGCTGATTTTTGCGGCGAGATCGTTCGGATTGCCCGCTTGATATAACAGCCCGTTACAACCATCCTGGATGAGTTCTTTGGTTGCATCGATAGCGGCCCCGACCACCGGCTTTCCCATTTTCATCGCCTCGATCGTAACCCTGCCAAACGTCTCTTTGTGCGAGCACATCAGGGCGAGATCAGTATCAATAACGTGCTGGAAGGGATTGTCTGAGAAGGGCACGAATTCTACGTTACCCTCCAAAGCGAGATCGTTAGTCCGTTGTCGCAAGCGTCGCGAAAACGGCGAGTCTGTATTCCCAATAATCTTCAGATGCACGTTCATGCGCTGTCTTACTAACAGCGACGTGGCTTCAATCGCCTCTGCCTGACCTTTATTCGGAGAGACCCGGCCCACGAGTGCCATCCTAAAAACATTGGCGTCAGCTTTCGCCCCGTCCACGTCTACCGGCGTCTCAACTGCGTACTTTGCAAGTCGTATCTTCTCAGCCGGAATCAATTGATTAAGACTTGACCCTGCCGATTCCGAATTAACGATTATCAAAGTGGAAAGTGCGTCTATCAGCTTAAACGTCCAGCGATTCCCGAGATCAAAACGGTCGCCCTCCGCAGTCCCGGATTCGTGAACGTACCACACGTGTGGCAGGCCTACGCGCTTGCTCGCCAGACCCCAGATCGGAATAGTGAGTGTGTTGGTTACCACCAAATCCGGCTTGAGGTTGCGAAGAAAGCGCAACACCTTTGGCCAGACTCCGAAGTTACGGGCGGAGTTTTCTGTTCGATGATAAAGAGATCTAAAACCCTTTGGGCTCATCCACCAGGCATAACGCAGAACCGATACGGGCACTGGCAGCGATGTCAGTGCCGGAACCAGGGGACCGCTGGCAGGAACTACGACACTGATCGATATCTTATCGGACGCAAGGCCCTTGACCCCCTCCAACAGGGCACGTTCTGCTCCGGCCAATCCAGCACTATGGGATACCCAAAGGACTTTCATCTGTTTCGGATTTGCGAGCTATCAGGGTTACGAAGTTTCGATTCTTTTCTGATCCGTCAGCTCGTGATTTCCGAAGGTCAAGCGCTTCATCATTCGAAGCGGTTGGCCGCTTTGGCAGAGATTAGGTTCAAGCGCCAGGGCCGCGGGCAAATCCTTCCAGAAAGCGGGACGGAGTCTCAATCCAAACAGAAAGTGACTTAGTGCTTTCGAAAAGTGGCGCTGGCATGAGAGTCCGTATACGTCACGCGCGAGTGTATAAGCGAATCGCGTGTTAATGGCGCGCTTCCGAGTTCTGATTTCGCGGGCGCTTCCCACGAGCATCGCCGGGGCCTCTTTCATGAATAACAGTCGCTCGCGAGCTACCTGGCCACTTCGATTTAGTCCGATGAAAGTGTTATGGCCGTGAACTCGATAGAGCGCCAAAACGTCCGGGAGAAAAACAATTTTCCATTTCAGTGCCAGCCTGAACCAGAATTCCCAGTCGGATATGGCCCTTAAGCGTTCATCAAAGAACCCGACGTCATCGAAGCATTCCCGGCGGGTCAGAGCAGTTAGAACCGGAATCCCATCGTCTTTTAGAATTTCTTTGTAGGCACAATCAAAATCGCCCACGTTGTGGCCGAGGGGCTCACCCTGATTGCTCACCTCACCACGGCGGTCAATTATTTGAGCGCGCGAATAGACCATGCCTGCTTCCGGCTGCTGTGCGAAGCAGCGCATTTGTCGATCCAGCTTTTCCGGCAGCCAGACATCATCCGAATCGAGAATCGCTATGTACTCTCCCGATGACTCGCGGATGCCTCGGTTGATCGCCACAGGCGTCCCGCAATTCTCCTGCCGGAAATATTTGATTTGTGTTCCAAAGCTTCGCAGCACTTCGGCTGTCCCGTCTGTCGATCCATCGTCAACGACTATGTGCTCAAAATCCTTGTAGGTCTGATTGAGCACGCTCTCAACGGACTGCCGCACGAATTCCACATGATTGTAAGCAGCGGTGATGACACTGACTTTGGGCACGCCGATTATTTTCTTTCACCTTCCGACAAAGACAACGCGTGTCTTTGCAGTTCCTTGCCGTCTTTGGTCGCGCGCGACACGAGCTCGAAGCCTGCCTTCTTATGTAAAGCGAGCGATGGCCCATTAGCGGCCCAAATCTCGGCCACCAGGCAACACCTTTCCGCGGACGCGATCTCGATTAGTTCCTGAAGAATGATGAGGCCATACCCGCGCCCGCGATGTGCGGGGTTAACACACTCAGTGATGAACAACTTCCCGTCGCGGAAGGCGAGCGCGCCATATCCAACCGGAAGATTCTGTTCGTTATAAAGAAGGTACAATCGATAGCTCGCGGTTTTCTTATCGCGTCGATAATTCTTGAAATACCAGCGGAGTTGTCGAAAAACGCCGATGTGGTTTCTCGAATTTGTTAGATCGCGCCGGCAAGCATTTCTCAGAACCCTGACCTTCATTGCCTCTCGCAGGCGGTCAACCATTTTGAAGCGCATAGACGTAAGCTCGCCCGGCTCGCTTCAACTGTAATAACTACTGATCGTGTCTGCGATGAACTCACGCTCCGCCTCAGTTACCCACCAGCCAACTGGGATGGAAACCTGTTGCGATGCAAATTCGCTGGTGCCGGGAAGACGTTGCCGAGATTCTCGAAACGCGGTGTGGGAGTCATTTCTCACATGAACCTGAGAAGCGGTGACGCCTGATTGCCTCAGGTGCTCTATGAAGACTTCGCGATCTGGAACTCGAACCGTAAACAACCAATACGCACTCTCACGATCATTACGGTAGTCCAGCAACTTCAATCCCTTGAGGCCGCTCAAACGTTCGCGATAGTACGCGCCGTTTTCGCGGTGCCGCTGCAGCAACCCGCCCACGAATTTTAGTTGATGCAAACCGATCGTGGCCGCGATGTCATTCATGTGAAGCTTGTAGCCCCACTCCGCGATGTCCTCTTCGCATCTAAAATCGCGACGTTCCGATTCGCGGTCAATGCCAAACCACCTGAGCAGCTTGCCGCGCTGGTATGAGCTGCGGTCACGGCAGACGACGGCGCCGCCGTCTCCGGTGGTCAAATGTTTGATCGCCTGAAAAGAAAAGCAGACGAAATCCGAGTGACTCCCGACCGGCTGCCCGTCATACTTCGCCCCAAACGCGTGCGCCGCATCTTCGATCAGTCTCACG